>JBOHEL010000163.1:0-9580 GCA_050700995.1 Sciscionella sp.
ATCGGCCTGACCAAGCACCTGGACCTCAACATGGCGTGCGGCCGAGACGAACTTCTCGATGAAGACGCGGTCTGAGCCGAAGCTGCGCTTGGCCATCGACTGCGTGCCCTCGAACGCCCTGTTCAGTTCCGCCTCGTCGCGAGCCACGGCCATCCCGATGCCACCACCGCCCTCTGCCGCCTTCACCATCACAGGGAAGCCGACCCGACGTGCCTCTTCGATCGCCTCCTCGGCCGAACCGAGCGCGACCGCGGTGCCGCCGCTGATCGGCACGCCTGCCTCGGCAACAGCCTTGCGCGCCTCGATCTTGTCCCCCATGATCCGGATCGCCGAGGCAGTGGGCCCCACCCATGTGAGGTTCGCGGCCGCAACGTCCTGCGCGAACTGTGCGTTCTCGGCGAGGAACCCGTAGCCAGGGTGAATGGCGGTGGCCCCTGTCTCCAGGGCGATCCGGATGATCTGGGCGCCGTCCAGATAGCCATCGACCGGATTCTCAGCCTGAAGTACGACCGCCCGGTCGGCCTCCGCGACGTGGGGCAAGTCGCGGTCGATCGGGTGGTAGACCCCGACGGACTCGACGCCTAGGCGACGGGTGGTGGCCAGTACCCGTCGAGCGATCTCACCGCGGTTCGCGACGAGCAGGCGCTCCGGATAACGATTCCGGTTCTGGCTGGTCACTAGTCCTCCTCAGTAGCTCGTCGGCCAGTTGCTCAGCAGGTGTTCTCCGACGCCTCCGGTGCGGGTCAGTGCGTTGTCCCGAAGTGCGGTGAGGATGTATGCGCGCGTGTCAGCAGGGTCCATCACGTCCTGTACGCCGTACACCCTGGCGACGTCGTAGGCGGTCGACTCTCGTGACATCTCCTGTAGGTGGTGCTGGTAGCGCTCGGGGTCGTCCTCGGGCCCGATGCCGTGCACCACGCTGACGGCCGAGCGCGGGTCCATGAAGCTGACCTCGGCCGACCACCAGGCAGCGGTCGCATCCGCGGTAAATGCCCCGCCCATGTTCACGTAGCCCTGCCCGTAGTTCTTGCGCATCATCACCGTGACTTTGGGGACGGTCACCTGAGACAGGGCGTTCATCCAGTTGATGACCTTTCCGACGACCTTGTTCCGTTCGGCCTCCGGGCCGATCAGGAAGCCGGGCTGGTCGACAAGGTGCACCACGGGGATGTTGTAGGAGTCGCACAGCACAAGGAAGCTGGTCGCCTTGTCGCAGGCGGCGGTGTCGATGGCACCACCTTTGAAGATCGGGTTGTTCGCGATCACGCCGACCGACTGTCCGCCGATCCGGGTCAGGCAGGTCACCAGGCTCTTGCCGTAGCGCTCCTTGATCGGGAACACCGAGGCATTGTCAGCGATGATCTCGATCACCTTGCGGACGTCGTAAACCTGGCTGCTGGACTCCGGCACCAAAGTCGCGATCTCGTGGCCGCGTTCGCCCGAACCTTCCGGCACCGGCGCCAGCGGCGGCGCATGGCCGTTGTGGGAGGGCAGGTAGGACAGGAACCGGCGCAGGTACTCGACGGCCTCCTCATCGGTCTCCGCGACGGCATCGGCGAAGCCGGTAACCTCGGCATGTAGCCGCCAGCCGCCAAGCTCCTCACGGTCCACATCCCGTCCTGTGGCCCTGGAGACCAACTTCGGACTGGAAACCGCCATCACCGCGCCCTTGCGGAACACCGCGAAGTCCGACGAGACAGTATGCCAGGCGGCTGATCCAAAGGCGTAGCCGAACGCCGCGGAAACCCACGGACTTTCCCGGCGCCGAAGGAAACGGGCGCGGTCGTTGGCTGACCCCAGGCCTGCGCCGCCCATGACGTCGGGCATGCGAACACCGGTGGACTCGGCCAGATAAATCAGGGGCATTCCGGTGCGGGCAGCCAAATCCTTCATGTGCTGCATCTTCTTGTTGCTGACCGCACCGCTCGACGCACCTTTGACCGTGAAGTCGTAGGCGATGGCGACCGCCAGCCGCCCGTCGATCTCACCGGTCCCGGTGACCTTCCCATCGGCAGGCGTGGTGTCCTTGTCAGCGGCGACCGGTGATGTGGCGAAGAGCCCGGACTCGGCGAAGGTCCCCTTGTCAAAGAGCAGGCCCACTCGCTCCCGCGCGTTCAGTTCGCCTGCCGCGGCGCGCTTGTGCAACTTCTCTGCGCCGCCCATCGCCAACGCGGCATCCCGCCGCTGTGCATGAACGGTTTCGGCGTCGATGTGGCCCATTTGCGTCACCTTTGCTGCTGGTGTGAAGGGGAAAACGGTTGCGACTCGACTTTGCGCCTCCGCTGGTGGCGCAGCACCGCTTCGGCACCGGTGGCGGCGTCTTCGAAGGTCGAGAAGACGGGTATCGCCAACTCCTGCGCACGCCGGGTGTAGCAGGCGATTTGCTCTCGGGTGTCGGCCTTGCCATCGGCCTTGAGGACCAGGAAATGGTGGCAGCGATGGCTGGCGCTGTCGCGAGCCCTGGCGATCGAGTCGATGATCGTGCCGGTGACGTCGCCGTGCGTTTCGCCGAGGTTGCGCTGGATGATGCCCACGTTCAGATGGGTGATAAGAAGCGCGGGTGAGGCGTATCGAAGTACGGCGCTGACGATGTCCTCGGCGATCGCACCGCCCTTGACGGCCAGTGTGCCTGCCGGGGTGTCGATAGGGTTGTGGAGCCCGTTACCGGGCGGCAGGCCGAGCGCGTCGAGACACTCGATGGCCGGGAGCGGCAGTACCGGGGTGGCCAGTCCGCGCCGCCCGAGTGCGTCGGCCGCCAGCACGCTGGCCCCGCCGCCGTTACCGAAGAGCACGACGTCGCAACCCTGCGGGGTCACCGTCGAGTCCAGCGTCGCCATCGTCAACAACACGTTCAAGAAATCTTCCAGTGAGTCGACGAGTTCGATGCCCGCCTGCCGGGCCAACGCCGGCCACAGCTGGTGATTGCCTGCCAGTGCCCCGGTGTGACTCGAGGCCGCCCGTGAGCCACCCCCGGTGCGTCCGCCCGCCAGCAGGATCACCGGTTTCGTGGCTTCTCGCCTTATCATGACCTCCGCCACCGCGCGCGCTTCGGCCAGCGACTCCAAGTACAGGCCTACGGTGCTGACCTCGGACAAGTCGAGGAGGTAGTCCAGCAGTTCGGCGGCGAGAACGTCCGAACCGTTGCCAAGGCTGGTCACGCTGTGGAAGCCCAGGCCGCGCGCGTCACCGAGGCGGAGAATATCGACGCTGAGTCCGCCGCTTTGCGAGACCACGGCAACGTCGCCCAGTCTCTGGGGCGCGTCCGGGATGAACGTGAGCCGTCCGTGGGAGGAATGTGTTCCCAGACAGTTCGGGCCGATAACCCTGGTCCCGAGTTTGCCCATCGTCGCGATCAGGTCTCGCTCCAGCTCGACACCGTCCTCGGTTTCGCTGAACCCGCTGGAGACGACCTGGGCGAATCTGACCCGCCCCTCGGCTTCGGCGAGTGCCTTGGTCACCCGCGGCGCAGGAATCGCGACGTAGGCGTAGTCGACGACCCCGTCAACCTCAGCCAGCGACCTGCTCGCCCGCAGACCTTCCAGGGTGTCACCGCGTGGGTGGATCGGCACGATTCGACCGCGGAAGCCGTTGGCCTTTAGGTTGCGGATGAATCGGTTCCCACCGTTGAGCCCCTTGGCGCTCGCACCGAGCACGGCAACGGTCTGTGGGTCGAACAGCGCCTCGAACGAGGAGCCCCGGCCGTTGGTCGCGGGAAGTTCGGCGCGCCCCGTCCCGCTCACGGAATCACCGACCACGAACCTGGCATCAACGGCGACGGCCCCAGAGGACGAGACGATCACCGGGTTGAGGTCGATCTCGGTGATCTGCGCGGGCAGTTGGGTCAGCAGTCCACGGGGGCCTGCAAGACACGAGACGAGCGAGGTGAACGCGCGCAGGTCGACTGGTTCGGATCCCCTGGCGCCCTGCAGCAGCATCCGTCCACGCAGTTCGTTCAACATGGCGGTGACGTCGACGGGCCGCAGCGGCGCGATGCCGAAGGCAACGTCTCCCATGACCTCTACGAAGACACCGCCAAGCCCGAGCATCACCACCCAGCCCACGCCGGGTGTCCGCACCGCCCCCACCACGAGTTCCTGACCGGGAGGAGCGAGTTCTTCGATGAGGAAGCCTTCGACGTGGTGACCGGCGGATTCGACGCGTGCGCGCATCTGGGCCATGGCCTCGCCGAGGTCGTCACGGGTGAGGCCGACCGTTACGCCGCCTGCGTCCGACTTGTGCACCAACGTGGGCGACACGGCTTTGAGCACCAGCGGCTCGACCAGCCCGCCAGGGACATCGTCAGGTCCTGCCACCAGCGCACCGCTGGGGACATCGATGCCACAGGAGCGCAGCACCTGCTTGGCAAGCGCTTCGGGGACAACATCGGCACCGGATCGCTGCACATGGGTGATGCCCTCCAACAGGCTTGCCACGTCGGGGTGTGACAAGGGTGCGATCGTCACAAAGATTCCTCACCTCGGCCGCTGGGGACAATGGGTTTTGGACAACCCATCCGATGCCTAGTGGCACCGTGACCAGATCAGTATCGCGGCGCTGCCAGACTCCAGGAAGGCGCTGAGTCGTGGCACGGTGATACCCCGCCGCTATCGGCGCGGGCGGTGACCGCCGCGGTTGCCTGGCGCTCCGACGGCTACGGTGAGTGCAGCTCCTTCGCGGCAGCCGTCTCACGGGCCAGGCGCAGGAACGTCTGCACCACGGGGCTGCGGAGTTGTCCCCGCCGGACAGCGACCGACAGCGTGGTGTGGGCCCAGTCGAAGGGGATGGGAATCAGCACGACCCCATTGCCGCTGGCAGTCGAGGGCGCCAGAGTGTTGGCGATGGCGATGCCAACTCCGGCGCGAACCATCCGCTGGGCGGTCTCCGCACCGTTGGTGCTGTACACCACGCGGGCCTCGACGCCCTCGATCAGCTTTTCGAAGGCCCGCCGCAGGATGCTGCCCTCCTTGTAGAAGATCAGCGGCTCGCCGTCGAGATCGGCGATATCGAGCGATTCCTTGTCGGCCAAGGGGTGGGCCTCTGGCACCGCCAGCACCAGACGTCCCTTGCGCAGTTCGATGAAGTGCAACTCTTCGACGTTGTCTTCCTCCAGGCCAAGCCGGGTGACCAGACCGACGTCGAAGTGCCCGGTGACGACGCCTTGGCGGACCATGTCGGAGCCGCCCTCCGTGACCTCGAACCTGATGTTGGGATGCTCGATGTGCAGGCGCTTGACCACCTCGGGCAGCACTGTCTGGCTGCCGGTAGCCACCGACGCGACCCGCACCTGGCCGATCTTGAGGCTGCCGATCGCGCTGACTTCCTGCCGCATCAGGTGCTCGGCCCTGATCGCCACCACGGCGTGCGGCAGGATGCGCTCCGCGGCGTAGGTGGCACTGACGCCGTGGGCACCGCGCATTACCAGGAGCACGCCGAGATCCTCTTCAAGGCGCTGCACCTGGTTGGTGATGGTCGGTTGGGAGACACCGAGTTCCTTGGCCGCCTGGCGGAAGGATCCGGTGCGCAGCGCTGCCTCTAGATACCGCAACTGCTCGAACCTCATCGGCGCCTTCCTTCGGTGAGGTCCTCATCTTCCCACAGCGCCGCGGCGGCCCGGCCGCTCGATGTCGAGTCGCGTCGGTGGCGGCAGCTGTCACGGGAAGCCGCAGCGGTGGTCAGAGCGGCAGGTCGTCAAGGCCGGTGGAGTCGACGGAACGGGCGCCGCCTTCGGCGCTCAGCGTGCTTGCGGTGATGTAGCCGGCCGCCGGGGTGAGGAGGAAGGCCACTGTGGCCGCGATCTCGAACGGCTGGCCGAGCCGGCCGAGCATGCTCTTGGCCGCCAGCGCGTCGACGACTCGGGTACCGTTCTGCTTGGCCAGGAATCGCGGCGACAGGAACAACCCTGGGGCTACCGCGTTGACCCGAACCCCGGCCGGACCGTATTCGGCGGCGAGCTGCTTGACCCAGGTCTCCAGCGCCGCTTTGGCCGGGCCGTATCCCGGTGACTTCCGGCCGGCATGTGCACCCATCACGCTGGAGACGTGCACGATCGATCCGGCGTCGCTGCGGGCGATCAGCGGTGCGAGGGACTGTGACAGCAGGAACGCGTGGCGCAGATTCACCCGGAAGTCCTGCTCCCACTCGGCCAGGGTGAACTCGGGCAAAGGTTTGCGTTGCATCTGGCCGACCACGTCGACGTAACCGTCGAGCGGTTCGCCCCGATCCTCGACACTCTCCCGGACCGAGGCGACGCCTTCTTCGGTGGTCACGTCGGCGACGATGTGGCGGGCGTCCAGGGAGTCCGCGACGGCCCCGACCCGTGCCGCGTCGACGTCGACGCAGACCAAGCGCGCACCGAGGGCGGCGATGGTGCGGCTGACATGTTCGCCGATTCCAGCGCCTGCCCCCGCGATGAGGTAGGTTCTGCCGTCGAGCCGGAACAGCTGGTCGTGGCGGACTTCGGTGGGCTCGACAGCCTGGCGTGGGTCAGTCGGCAACAAGGGACACCTCGCTGCGTTCCGAGGTCGCTTCGGCGACGAAGTCCCGCAGAACCTGCCAGGTTTGCTCGGGATGGGAGATGTTCGGGGCGTGCCGGTGCGCCAGGTCGAGCACCTTGGCGTGCGGGAGAACTTCGAGCATGTGGGCGGTCCATCCAGCCTCGACCAGCGGGTCCTTGAGGCATTCGGTCAGCAACACCGGGGTCTGTACGCCCTGTAGCGATCCCGGATAGGGGTCGGCGGGGCGGCTTGCCCGCAGAGGCTCGGGAACGGCCTGGCGCACCGCCATGACGCAGGCGTAGTGGCCCGCCATCCGGGCCCAGCGGTACCTGGCCCGCACCTGCTCCTCCACCCCGGGGAACTCTCCGCAGAGCAGTCCCACGATGCGGCGGATGTCCGCCTCGGTGCCGTCGAACGACCCGAGCTTGGCGCTGGCTTCGGTGCGCCAGGGTCCCCCGGTGCCGCTGATCGTCGCGACCGAGGCGATCCGGGGCGCCACCGCCGCGTCGGTGAGGGAACGCAACGCGACTGAGCCTCCGAAGGAGTTGCCGATGAGGTGGACCGGCTCGTCTATGCCGAGCCGGTCAAGCAGGGCGAAGACATGTCGGATCCGGAACGCGAAGGGAGACTCGTCGAGTCGGACGGCCTTGGCGGACCCTCCGAATCCCAGCATGTCCGGTGCGACCACACGGAATTCCTTGGCCGCCAGCGGCAGGACGCCTCCCCATGTGACGTCCGCACTGGCGCCCCATGCGCCGTCGTGCAGGAACACCACCGTCGGCGCGTCGGTGGGGCCGCCGGTCAGGTAGCGGGTGCGCATGTCGTTGACGATCAGCGTCTCTTCAGTCACCAGAGATCCTCTCGGTATTCGGTGTCGTCGCCCGCGCCGAGTTGGCAACGGTGTCAGGAGAAGTCGTAGTGGTCCGGGCTGGTGGCACGGGTACCGTCGAGGTATCGCTGGGCCGAGAGCGGCCACATGATGGTCGAGCGGCCCTCGGCATTCTGGTACCAGCTGTGCGTCTTCGACCAGCCCCACACGCGCAGCGCGCTGGCACGGGTCACCTCGTCCTGGTAGTCGTCCATGACGTCCTTGCGCAGCGACATGGCCGACTTTCCCGTCGCTATCAGCACCCGCAGTGCACTGAGCACGTACGCCGCCTGGCATTCCATGAAAAAGACCAAATTGCCGTGCAGCACGAGGTTGGTGTTGGGCCCATACAGGCAGAACAGGTTCGGGAACTCCGGCACGGTGATCCCCATGTAGGCGCACGCGTCGATCCCCCAGGTCTCGTGCAGATCCTTCCCGCCGATGCCGGTGACAGTCATCGGCGTCAGGAAGTCCGATGCGCTGAAGCCGGTACCGAAGAGGATCACGTCGACCTCGACGTGCTCACCTGCCTCGGTCCAGATGCCGGTCTCGTCGATACGTTCGATCTGGTCGGAGACCAGTCGGACATTGTCGCGCTTGAGGGTGGACACCCAGGTGCCGTCGTCGCGGATGATGCGCTTGGCCCCCGGCGGATAGTCGGGAACAATCTTCCCGAGTAGCTCTTCATCCGAGCCAGCCTGATCGACCAGGTAGCTGGTGAGCCTTGCTCGCAGCTCCTCGTTCGCGGCCGATGCGGCGCGTTCCGTCGGCGGGTAGCCCGGATCCACTGTGGCGGCCGCGAGCTGACCGATCGCCCTCGGAAGGAAGATCGAGAACCGGTAGTATGCCCGATAGTGGGGCAGCGAGCCGAACAGCCATCGTTCGTCGCCGCCGATGTCCTGCCGCAGTTCCGGTGTGGGCATCAGCCACGGAGCGCTGCGCTGGAAGATCGTCATCTGCTGAGCGACGCGTGCCGTCGCGGGGGCGAACTGCAACGCGCTCGCACCGGTCCCCACCACAGCCACCCGCTTGCCGGTCAGGTCGGCACTGTGGTCCCAATCGGCTGAGTGGAACGACGGACCACCGAAGGTTTCCAGGCCCTCGATCGAGGGGATCACAGGCCGGTTCAGTTGGCCGACCGCGCTGATCAGCACGTCGACATCGACCTCGGACCGCTCCCCATCTCGAATCGTCCTGACGGACCAGTGATGACCCGCCTCGTCCCAGGTGGCGCCGGTTACCTCGGTGTTGAACCGCACCGACTCAAGCAGGCCGTGATGCTCAGCGAAGGCCCGCAGGTAGTCGAGAATGACCTCTTGACGGCTGAAGTAGGAGGGCCATTCCCAGGCGAAGAATGAGTAGCTGTAGATGTGACTGTGGACGTCGGTACGGCAGTCGGGGTAGGTGTTCTCCGCCCAGGTCCCGCCGATCTCTGCCGCCTTCTCATAGATGACGAACGGGATCCCGGCCTGCTTCATCCGCAAACCTGCGAGGAGCCCTGCGATTCCGGTACCGATTATGGCTACGCGCAGGTCGCGGGCCGGATCGAGTTCGGCGAGAGACCAGTCCGGCGCCCTCCGGTCGGTCCCTTGCGCGACGAAGGCTTCTCGCAGCAGGTCGCCGACTTGCGACGCCTGTGCCCCCAGGCTCCACGCGCCGATGGCGTTGAGCACTCGCTCGCTGGGAGCCGAGGGCCATTCGGTGGCATCCGGCAGCAAAGGCTCCAGCCGGGCGAGGCAATAGTCCCGGATCTGGGCGTCGACGGCGGCCCCAAGACCGCCGTACGGCAGCTGGGCCGTATTCGGGCGCCATTTCTCACGCAGCACCGAGGGGTCGTCCGTGATGTGCGCCACGAGCATCAACAGCGCGGGAGTGGCCGCCGCGCCGATATGGGCACGCAACTCCTCGCGGTCGGGAACTGCGGGGGCGTGCTGGTCCATGGTGTCCTCCGAATATGGGAGAGGTGTGAGCTCGGGACCGAACGGGTCAGGTTGCCTCGAGCGAGGCTCCCGCGCCAAGGAACGTCCTGATGCGCTGTGCCACCACCCGCGGGTGGGTGAACGCGGTCAGGTGTCCTCCCGCCACGAAGTCCAGTTGGGCGCCCGGGATGCCCTCGGCCAATGACTCGATCACCGGGCGTGACGTACTCCGATCGTCTTCGCCTCCGAGCACGAGCGTCGGCGGAGGGCGTTCGAGCTTGGAGATCGACTCCACATCG
>JBOHEL010000164.1:0-9538 GCA_050700995.1 Sciscionella sp.
CGTCCCACCGGCGGCTGGCTGATCGCGGTTGAGGGCAACACCCCGGCCGATACCTCCGTGCAGGCTCGGCGGTTGGCCGACTGGCTGCACGGCACCGAACGGCAGGTGATGTTGGCCAGCGATCCCGCGCTGGAAGAACGGCGGCTGCGTTCGGTGCTCGACGGCGCCCACTTGACAGGGGTGCGGGCGCGTGCGCTGGTCGCCGCGGCGGTGCGTGCGGACGTGGTCGAGCGGCAGGTGCGCCCCGCACTGGAGGCGGGCGCCGTTGTCGTCATGGAACGGTACGTTGATAGCGCGCTCGCGCAGGTCAGCGCGCTCGGTGGGTTGGAGACCGAAGAGCTGGAAGGGCTGGCGGACTGGGCGACCGGACGCCTGCGGCCCGATCTGACTGTGCTGCTGGACCGCGAGCCGAGCTCGTTGAGCGACACTTTGAGCGTGGTGGCTGGCGGTTCGCGCGACGGCAACGACACCCTTGAACATCATTGGCGAGTGCAACGCCTGCTTGCCGATATGGCCGCCGCCGATCCCGACCGGTACGTGGTGGTGGACGCCGACGGCACTGAGGCAGAGGTCTCCTGCCGGGTGCGTACGGCGATGCGTGGCGTGCTCGCCAGCAGGAACGCATTGCCGCCGAGCCTCGCCGCCGAGCCGGATGCGGCACAGGCGGGAAGCCTGTGAAGGGTGCCGCCCGGTGAATTCGGTGTGGGACGAGGTGGTCGGCCAGCCCGCAGCGGTCGAGTCGCTGTCGAAGGCGGCGGCGGCAGCGGCTGATCTGGTGGAGGGCAGGCCGGGCGGCTCGGGTGCGATGACGCATGCCTGGCTGTTCACCGGGCCGCCGGGTTCGGGCCGGTCCACCGCCGCAAGGGCATTCGCGGCGGCGCTGCAGTGCCTGACCGGCACCGGCTGCGGGAACTGCCCCGGCTGCCGGACGGCGCTGGCGGGTACCCACGCCGATGTGCACCGGGTGGTGCCGGAGGGGTTGTCGATCGCCGTTGCGGAGATGCGCGCGCTGGTGCAGCTCGCCGCGCGCAGGCCGAGTACCGGCCAATGGCAGGTCGTGATCATCGAGGACGCTGACAGGCTCACCGAGGGTGCGGCGAACGCGTTGCTGAAGGCGGTGGAGGAGCCGCCGCAGCGGACGGTGTTCTTGCTGTGTGCGCCGTCGGATCATCCTGACGACGTTTCCGTCACGATCCGCTCCCGCTGCCGGGTGATGAACCTGCGGACCCCGTCGGCAGGGGCGATCGCCGAGGTGCTCGTCAGTCGCGACGGCGTGGATCAAGAGGCGGCGCGCTGGGCAGGCGCGGTCTGCGGTGGGCACGTGGGAAGGGCTCGCAGGCTGGCCACCGACCCTGCGGCGCGGCAGCGACGTGAGGCGGTGTTGCGGATACCCGTCGCGCTCCGCGGTCCTGGCGACGTGTTCGACGCGGCCGACGAGCTGGTCCGGGCGGCGGAAGCGGAGGCGGCCGGCGTCAGCGGTGCACGGGATGACATGGAGAAGGATGAGCTGCGCACCGCGATGGGCGCGGACGGCACCGGCAAGGGCGCCGCGGCCGCTAACCGGGCTGCCAACGCGGCGGTCAAGCAGTTGGAGGTCAGGCAGAGGCGTAGGGCTACCCGTACCCAGCGGGACTCGCTGGATCTCGCGCTGATCGATCTCGCGGGCTTCTACCGGGACGTGCTGGCCGCGCAGTCCCGTGCCACGGTGATGCGGAACCACCCTGACCGCGCCGAGGAGGTGGCTGTCGTGGCGGCCGCCAGTTCGCCGCCGACGACACTGCGGCGACTGGAGGCCGTACTGGGCTGCCGGGAAGCGATCGAGCTCAACGTCAAGCCGCGAATCGCCGTTGAGGCCATGCTGACCACCCTCCGCGAGGGTTGATCGCCCAGATCGACAGCTACCGTCACCGATTGTGATGGTGTTCCGGCACCGAAACCCCGCCTAGCTACGGCGGCGCCGGGGTGCCGTCAACGCCACCAGTATGGCGCCTGCCAGTAGGAAGCCGGTGCCGGACCAGAACAGCGGCACCGCGTGGTATGCGGCAGCGGTGTAGGCCAGCGGTGGCGAGGCTTGTGGTTTCGGCTTGCCAGGAGGCGTCGCACCGGCTGCGGTGCCGCAGACGACGCCGCCCTGTGGTGCGTAGGCGCGAGCGACCTGCTCGCCGAGTGATATCTCAGCAAGCGCACTGGGCAGGTTCGGCATCTTCAGCAGTGTGGTCGGCAGCACCTGCAGGTCCACCATCCGGGTGGTCGCGCCGACCTGGTAGCCGGTGAACGGCGCCCCGCTCTTTCCTGCCACGAGCGCCTGGGCCTGCTGCTTTTCCTGCGCGATGCTGAGTTGGATCACGCCGAGAGGCAGCGTCAGCGTGCTGGTGTCCTTGGGGTTGGCTCCTGGCTTGAGGAAGCTGAGCATGTTGCCGACTAGTGGCAGGCCCTTGAGGTCGGCACTCTTCACCGGCAACCCCGGCAGCGGGAGTGCCAGCGGCATGTTCTGTGTGGGGTGCGCGGCGTCCAGCGTGAACAGCGTCTGCTTGTGCTGCACCACCTGGATCACCGGGGCGGTGTAGTTCACCGAGGAGGTCTTGGCGTCACCGGTTGAGGTCACGGTCAATGTCGGCTGGCTGACAACATTGAGGTCGATCTCCATCGGGGTGCCCGCGAGGATCTTGACGCTCGCGACCTGCAGCGTTGACACCGACTGCACAGCCTTGTTCTTCGACCCCGGAATGTCGACCAGTCGCACGAACGAGTGCGAGCTCAGTACGTTCGGGAGGCTGACCAGCGAGCCGAGCGCGCCGTCGCCGCTGGATTGGCCGGAGAGTAGGCCGCCGAGCATGCTCAGCGGCTTGGTCAGCTGAGTGGGGTCCGTCGTCACCGCTTGCTGTTGGGCCTTGTTGAGCTTCGAAAGGTCGAAGATCTTGCTGGGGTCGGTCAGGTTCGACAGTGCGCCGAGGTTGGGGATGGTGTTGAGCAGTCCGACACTGGCCACCGACGTGCTGGCATCGGAGATGGTGCCGACACAGGGACCGAGGGTGTCGCTCCACCGCGCGTGCACGCTGCCGTCGAGTGCGCCGATGTTGAGTATCGGGTTCTTCGGCCCGTCGAGCCCGCCGGTGATTGGCTTGGCGTTGTCGGGGGGTGCGGTCTGCGTGAGCGCGCCGGGAAGCTGCGGTGAACTGCCCTGATAGGCGATGCCCATCGGCGCCGACTGTGCGATCGAATGCTCGTAGTTCAGGTAGGACTCGGAGTTCACCTGCGCCGAGGAGAGCCCGAAACCGAGCTCCCCTTCCGACTGTTTGGGCACCGCGTCGCCCGCGCCGGGCAGGATGGTCTTGGTCGTCACCGAGTTCGGCAGCAGCCGCAGCACCGCCAGCCCGGCACCCGCATCCCCGACGGCGTGCCCGAGCGGCTGCGGGCCGTTCGGCGCTGAGGCTGGGGGTTGCCCCGCGCTGGCAGGCGGGGGGATCGGAGTGGTGGGGTATGCCTGGCCGGCGAAGGCGGGGGCTGCCGAGAGTCCCAGCACTGCGACCGCGGCTGGCATGGCGATGACCAGCGACAATCGTCTACGCATGTGCGGACTCCCCTTCGAGCACCGGCGGCAGTGAGATCTGCGTCATGGATCCTAACGACGATCCTGCATGCTGGTGACGTCGATGGTGCCGCTACACTGGGCACGCTTCGCCGCCTTAGCTCAGTCGGCCAGAGCGACGCACTCGTAATGCGTAGGTCAAGGGTTCGATTCCCTTAGGCGGCTCCACCGTGACCAGGCCCTTTCCAGAATGCGGAAGGGGCCTGGTCGCTTCGTGGTCGGTTGGGGCCTACTCGCCCCACAACGCCGATCCCATTCGTTCCGCAGCATCTCGCACACTCAGTTCACCGACATGGGTGTAACCCTGGGCGAGTACCACTGCGGGTGCACTCGCCAAGGAAGCAGGTCGTTGCTGGTGGTCCCGTCGATGGAGCAGGTGATGCCCCCGCTGACCCTGGTGCGGGTGGTCACCGCGTGGCGGTTTGATCCGCTGGCGCTAGTGCTCGCGGTCTCGGTTGGCGCGAGTTACGCCTGGGCGATGCGGCGGGTGTCGGGCTGGCCACGGACACGTTCACTGCCGTTCTACGCCGTCGGCTTGGGCGGGCTGTTGCTCGTATCGGTGTCGTTCATCGGCGTGTACGCCAACACCCTGTTCTGGGTGCGGGCCGTGCAGGTCATCGTGTTGTTCATGATCGTGCCCTTCGGGCTGGCCCTGGGTGCCCCGGCGACCCTAGCCCGCAAGGCCTTCAGCGAAGACGTGCAGCAGCGGCTGGATCGGGCCTTAGCCAGCCTACCGGTGCGGTTGGCCACCCATCCCGCAGCAGGATCGGTGCTGATGCTGACCACGCTGTGGCTGCTGTACTTCACCGGCTGGTATCCCGCGATGTTGCGCAGCGGTTGGCTCGATGTGCTCACCCGGCTGGCGCTGCTCGCGATCGGGTTTGTCTATTTCTACGGCAGACTGCAGCTGGACCCGGCTCCACGCCGCTACCCGCACGGTATCGCCTTGATCATCAGCGTGGTCGAGGGCCTCGTCGACGCCGTGCTCGGATTGGTGTTGTGGCTTGGCCCCGCGCTCGTGGCCAGTGCCTACTACGCTGGGCTGCATCGTGGCTGGGGCCCGAGCCTGCGCACCGACCAGATCATCGGCGCGGGCATCCTCTGGATCGGCGGTGACCTTGCCGACCTGCCTTTTCTTGGGGCGCTGCTGCACCGCATGAACTCCCGCGACACCGAGGAGGCCGCCGAGATCGACCGCAAACTGGACGAGACGGAGAAAGCCCTCGCGATATCCGGCCACGAGTCGGTCACCCCCGACGAACCGGTAATGCTCCGCCCCTGGTGGCAAGACGACCCAGAACTGTCCGAACGCCTCCGCCGCGACCAGTAACGCCGCCATGTGTGCCGCGCTCCCGCCACACCATGCGCCCGGCAGTCTCGGCGTGGTCGGGCCGACGGTCATGCCGCATACGGGTCCACGGCACCTCCGTCGGTGTCGCCGGGTGCCATGGTGTCGACCTGGGCGAATTTCTCGTGGCAGCGGTCGGCGGAGAAGTAGAACGTCTGGCCCCGGTGGTCCGCGGTTGCCGGGAGCACGGCGTTCTCGATTTTCAGGTGTGGGTTGGCAGGCGCAGCAGGCCCGTGGCTACTTCCACAAGGTCCGCGCCGGTGACGTCGGCGGGCGCGAACAGCCGTCCGTACTCATGTTCGGAGCGGGCGGCCCATCCGGTGGTCAGTCCGGCGCGCGTCGCACCGTGGCAGTCCCAGGCGTGGACGGCGACCAGCGCCACCCGCTCGGCAGGCAGGTCGAGCACGTCGAGGGCGTGGTGGTAGACGCGGGCCGGCGGCTTCCAGCTGTCGACCTCGCCGGTGCTGATCACGCGCTCGATGTAGCCCTGCAGGCCGGTGCGGTGCAGGAAGGCAGTGGTGGTGTCGGTGGTGCCGTTGGTTAGACACACCATGCGTACCCCGGCCTGCTGCAGGGCCCGCATGGCTGGTTCGGCGTCGGGATGGGCTGGCAGCCCGCCGAACCCGGCCATCACATGTGCCACCTGCTCGTCGGTGAGCCGGTAGCCGCTGATGGCGCGTAGGGCCTCGGTGGCGGCGTCCCCGAAGGGAACGTAGTCCCCGGCCGCCGACAATCCCACGCCGTAGAGCAGCAGCCGGGAGAACCAGCCCGGCAGCGCTGCCGGAGGGAGACCGACGTCGCCGAAGCGTCCGGCGAGTGGCCGCAGTGACATCAGTGTCTCGACCACATCGAAAGCCACCGCGGTCGGGCGAATCGCCATTACAGTCCTCCTGGTCGGTCAGTCCCGCCGGGGCACGGGGAGGTTGTCGGCGGCACGAATCAGTATTTCGCTGGGGGATACCTCCGTAGCACGGACACGCGCCCCGATGAGGTGAGCCTCGATGGCTTCTATCTTTAGCCCGGCCGAGGCCAGCTCGCCCCCCGGGCGGCCTTTCGCCGCCGACTAGCAGGATGTCCAGATCTGCCCCACCGTGTTTCCTCTTCGACAGAGACGTTCAAGTACCTGGAACGCCCAGCGAGACGGCGTCACCGTGTCAGCGATCCACCCCCCGCGACGCACCGGCGCGAGGATCAGCCTGCTTGCTCCATCGCCGCCCGGCCGGCCGGATCGATCGCGCCGTCGCCGCTGCCGAAACGGATGCCTTTGGCTTCCTTGCCGATCGCGGTGAGCACGATAACCGCGATGAACACCGGTATGACCGTCCACATCAGCGCGAACGAGTAGCCGTGGTCCTGCGCCAGCGCTTCCTGGATAGGGAGGTTCAGCGCAGCGAGCAGGTTGCCGAGCTGATAGGTCACGCCGGGGTAGAAGCCGCGGATGGCGTCCGGTGACATCTCGGTGAGATGGGCGGGGATGACGCCCCACGCGCCTTGCACCATCACCTGCATCAGGAATGAGCCGAGGGCGAGCATGCCAGCGCCGTGGCCTGCGAACGCGAAGATCGGGATCAGCGGGAGCCCGAGTACCGCGCAGAAGATGATGGTGTAGCGGCGTCCGAAGCGCTCGGAGAGCGACCCGAAGAGTAAGCCGCCCGCGATGGCACCGATGTTGTAGATAACGACGATGACCGTTGCGGCGCCCGCGCTGAGCCCGACACCGCCGTGTTCGGTTGCCTTCAGGAACGTGGGGAAGATGTCCTGGGTGCCGTGGCTCATCCAGTTGAACGCCGTCATCAGCAGGATCAGGTAAACGAAACGACGGATGACCTTCGGCTTGAGCAGGATGTCCTTGATCGAGGTCCGGGAGGCGCGCATCTTCTGGCGCGAGGCTTCCCAGACCTTGGACTCCTTGACCCGCGAGCGCACCAGCAAGCTGACCAACCCCGGGATGATGGACAGTACGAAGATCCAGCGCCAGTTGAGGTGCAGGGCCGAGTGGAACAACAGATATGCCAGCGAGGCGAGTAGGTAACCGAAGGAGTAGCCCTCCTGCAGCATCCCGGAGAAGAAGCCGCGCCTCGCGGTGGGGATCTTCTCCATCGCCAGTGCCGCGCCGAGCCCCCATTCCCCTCCCATGCCAATGCCGTAGAGAAACCGGAGGATCAACAGCACGGTGAAGTTCGGGGCTATGGCGCACAGCACCCCGCAGACCGAATAGAACAGCACGTCAACGATCAGCGGGATGCGTCGCCCGACCCGGTCGGCCCATAACCCGAAGATCAGCGCGCCGACCGGGCGCATCACCAGGGTCGCGGTAGTGATGAATGCCAGTTCGGTCGCCGATGCGCCGAACGACTGGTCCTTGGCAATATCGCCAAGGACCAGCACGACCAGGAAGTAGTCGAAGGCGTCCATGGTCCAGCCGAGGACCGCTGCGATAAACGAGTTGCGCTGGTCGGAGGTGAGCGGTTCGCGGGTGGTGCGGCCTAGCGGATTGGCAGGCGAGCGCGGCATCGAGCGGTCCTTCCGCTGTGGACGACTGTGGGTCGCGTCATAGCCTGCGGGACACCGCGCACCGTTGTCGCTTTTCGGTCTTTGTGGTCGCAGTGGACGTTGCGGTCGCAGCGCCGCCTGCGCGTGCGACGATGGCGCCGGTGGTGATCGGCATGAACATCCGTGGGTGGAGCCTGGCTCGGCAGCTAGTCGTATTGCAGACCTGTGTCGTCGTGCTCACTGTCGGGATCGAGGCGATGGTGGGCGTTTACCACGGCGCGAACGGCCCGGCGAACCTGAATCAGCGGCTGCTCGGCCTCGTCACGCTGACCGAGGTAGCACTCACGGTGGGAATCGCCGGGTCGCTGCTGGTAGCGGGCCGGGTGCACCGGCAGACCTTCGGACTTGAGCCTGCCGAGATCGCGCCAGTACCAGCATCACGACGCGATGCTGCACGCGGTGAGCGAGGGGCTGCTGATCACCGACCGGGCAGGCGTACTGGTGCTGGCCAACGACGAGGCCCGCCGGTTGCTGGATCTATCGGCGGACGGTGTGGAGGGCACGCCGGTGCGGCAGCTCGGCGTGGCGGTCTCCGCAGTGCTGCCCTCGGGCTCGGAGCGGGTCCGTGACCGGGTGTGCGTCACAGGGGACCGGGTGCTGCTGGTGAGTCGTAACCCGGTCCAGGTAGATGGGAAGGCGATCGGGGCGGTGACAACGCTGCGCGACCGCACCGAATTGCAGGCGGTGATGCGTGAGCTGGACACCGTGCAGGCGCTCGCCGACTCGCTGCGTGCACAGGCACACGAGTCGGCCAACCGGTTGCAGGCACTTGTCGGGCTGGTCGAACTCGGCAAGCATGAGGATGTCGTCGCGCTGGGCACCCGGGACGCGTCGCTAGCCCAGCAACGCAACGATGACCTTCTCGAGCGCGTGGGCGATCCGGCTCTGGTCGCGCTACTGCTCGGCAAGTCGGCGCTGGCGGCCGAGCGCGGCGTCGCGCTTCGGACCAGTGACGACACCGCGCTGGCCGCACTGCGCTGGCCTGTGCAAGAGCTGCTGACGCTGGTGGGCAACTTGCTGGACAACGCCGTGGACGCGGCATCGGCCCGCGCCAGCGGTTGGGTCGAGCTGGCACTGGGCGAGGATAGCGAGGGCGGGTTGCGGCTACGGGTGCGTGACAGCGGACCTGGGCTTCCCGCCGGTAACCCGGAAGACATATTCACGCAGGGGTGGACCACGAAACCAGCGACCGGGCCGGGTGGTCGTGGTATCGGCCTCGGCCTGGTTCGGCAGGTCGTCAACCAGCTTGGCGGTACCATCGTCGCGGCCGACGCCAGGGACGGTCGAGGCGCCGTGTTCGACGTCTGGCTGCCCGCTGCGTGGACGGAAACCGCAACGTGATCCGAACTCTGATCGTCGAGGACGACGCCACCGTCGCGGAGGTTAACCGCGGCTACCTGGAACGGATTCCCGGCTTTTCGGTGATGATGAGCGTGACCACCGGCGCGGCCGCGGTGGACGTAGTCGCCCGCCAGCAGATCGATCTGGTGCTGCTGGACTTTTTCCTGCCGGATATGCGCGGTCTTGACGTGTGCCGGGCGCTGCGGAGCGCTTCTCCGCCACCGGTCGACATCATGGCGGTGACCGCGGCACGCGACGCCTACACCGTGCGCAGCGCGGTGGCGTTCGGGTCGTGCAGTACCTGATCAAGCCGTATAGTTTCGCCACTTTCCGCGAGAAGCTCGAACGGTACGCCACCTACCGCCAGCGGCTGGGTAGGCAGGGGATGACCGATCAGCATGAGGTGGACCGAACGCTCGGGCAGTTGCGGGGATCGTCCAGACTCACCGTCCCGAAAGGACTATCCCCGGTCACCTACGAGCTGGTCGCCCATGCGCTGCGTGAGTCGACGGTGGCCCTCTCGGCGAGTGAGGTGGCCGAGCGGGTCGGGCTGTCCCGGGTGAGCGCACGGCGGTACCTGGAACACCTGCATCGGCAAGGCCTGGCTTCGTTGTTGCCGAGGTACGGCAGCGCCGGGCGACCGGAGCACCGCTTCACGTGGGTAGAGGGCTAACTGCTGAAAGTGGCTCTTGTTCCCACTATGGGAA
>JBOHEL010000165.1:0-9473 GCA_050700995.1 Sciscionella sp.
GGTTCTTCGAGAGCCGCCCCAGGCCCGCGATGCCCTGTTTCAGCTTGGGCCGGACATCTCTCAGCAGGCCCGCGGTGGTGTTCGTCAAACCGCCGAGAGCCGTGATCGCGTCACCAATGGGCTTGCGCTCCGCAGCGAGGCCCGACACCAACTGCTGTAGCTGCACGATCAAACCGGAAAGCTCGTTCCCACGCGCGTTCACGGTGTCGAGCACGGTGTTCAGGTTGTCGATCACCTGCCCGATCACCTTGTCCTTGTCGGCGATCGCCGAGGTGACGGAAGCGGTGTGCGCGAGCAGATCCTCAACCGTGCCGCCTTCCCCTTGCAGCACCCGGATGATCTCGTAGGAGAGCTTGTTGACGTCGTCGGGGTTCAGCGCGCTGAACAATGGCTTGAACCCGTTGAACAGCGTGGTGAGGTTCAATGCCGGATGGGTGTGCGCCATCGGGATCTCCTCACCTGGGCGCAGCACCTGGTTCGGATCGCCAGCTGAGGTCTCCAACGCGAGATAGCGCTGCCCCACCATATTGCGGTACTTAACGGTCGCGGTCGTCGACGCGGCCAGTTTGCGGTCCGCAGCGACCTGGAAGTGGACCTCCGCATAGGTTCGGTCGGTCACCGCGATCGAAGTGACCGTGCCGACCTTCACGCCGGAGATGCGGACGTCGTCGCCGGGGTGCAGGTCTGACGCGTTAGTGAACTGTGCACGGTAGTCCGATGTACTGCCGAAATCGGCGTTCGCGATGGTGGCACCGAGAATGTAGGTGAGCAACGCGGTGACCAGTGCGAAGACGGTAATCTTGAGCAACGGCGCGACGAGCGCCCTGCCCGCGGTGGCTCTCACTTCAGCGCCACCTCACTCCCCCGGTACATCGGGCCGAGCAGCAGGCTTCCCCAACCTGGCACCTGCTTCGGCGGCACGCCGACCTGCGGGGCTGCCAGCGCGGAGATCAACTGCCGCTCCGCGGCCGAATTCGCGATCTGAGGCATCGCGGCGGCACCTGGCGTGCTCGCGGACTGCGGTGCGGTCAGACCGCCCAGCATCGAGAGTAGGCCGTGTGAACTCTTGTCCGAGGGCGCCAGCGGATGCGTCGACCCGTCCTTGATCGGGCCTCCCGGCGGGTACTGCGGGAAGATCGCGCCCTTAGTGTCATAACACCGGGGGCCGCGGTCATCGTTGTATTTCGGGGTATCGACTCCCGGCGCGTACTTGCCTCGACTGGCTGTCACGGTGATGGTGAAATCGCCCTGATGCGGGTGATCCGTGCCTTTCCCGAAGACCCGGTTCCCGTCGTCAACCTGCGCGGCGAACTGCCGGAATAGGCACGGGTACTCTGGTGCGTATCGGGCCAATACGTCCAGCGTGGGGCGGGAGCTGGCAACGAGGCCGATGAGATTGTTCTCGTTGACGGCCAGGAAGTTGCGAAGGTCCACCGACGTGGTCGTCAGCGTGGCGAAGAGACTGGACAGCGTCTGCTTCTGTTGCACCAGCGTACGGCTGGTCGTCGTGAACTCCGACAACGCATTGAGGAGGTCGGGAGCGGCATCCGCGTAGCTGTTGGACACATCGGCCAGCGAGGCGATATCGGCATTCAGGTTCGGCAGCGAGGGGTTCAGTCGCTGCAGGTAAGCGCCGAACTCGGCCATCGTGTCGCCGAGTTGCTTGCCCCTGCCTTCCAGTGCCTGGGAAATCGCGGCCAACGTTTCGGAGAGCTTCTGTGGCTGCACCGCGCGAAGCACCGGAACCAGATCGTTGAGCACCCGCTCGATCTCGACCGCCGAACCGCTGCGATCCTCCGCGATCGCATCACCCGCCGCGAGGTGATCCTGCGCCGGAGATGACGGGATCTGCAGCGCGACATACCGTTCGCCGAACAGCGTCTTCGGTAACAGTCGCGCTGTGACGTCGCTCGGCAGGCTGCCAACCTTGCCCGGCCGCAGCGCGAGGTGCAGTATCGCGCGGTCGCCTACGGCCGATATCGCTTTCACCTCGCCTACCAGCACACCTCGCGCCTTCACGTCGGCACCCACCTGCATCTGGTTTCCGGCACTCGCCACGCTCAGCGTGACGTCGACCGTCGGCGTGAACACCTTGCGATAACTGGCGATGGTTACCGCGAAGAACAACGCCACAACGACCAGGAACACCACGCCGAGCGCCTGGTATCGCAGCTTCGCGTGCCTCGCGGAAATCGTCATCCGGCAATCCTCACCGTGGTCGACGAACCCCAGATAGCGAGGCTGAGGAAGAAATCGAGCAGCGTCAATGTCACGATCGCGGTCCGCACGGCCCTGCCGACCGCGATGCCGACACCCGCGGGGCCGCCGGACGCCCGGTAACCGTAATAGCAGTGCGCCAGTATCACCACGATGGAGAACACAATCACCTTGCCGAAGGACCACAGCACATCGGCAGGAGGTAAGAACAGATGGAAGTAGTGATCGTAGGTACCCGCCGACTGGCCGTAGAACAACACGGTGACCTCACGCGACGCCAGGTAGGAGGACAGCAGCCCGACGACGTAGAGCGGGATCACCGCGGTAACCCCGGCGATGACCCTGGTGGTCACGAGATACGGCATGCTGGGGATCGCCATGACCTCAAGCGCGTCGATCTCCTCGGAAATCCGCATCGCGCCGAGTTGGGCGGTGAACCCGCAGCCAACGGTGGCAGACAACGCCAGCCCTGCCGACAACGGTGCTACCTCACGTGTGTCGAAATACGCCGCGATGAAGCCGGTGAGTGCTGATGTGCCCAGTTGATTGAGTGAGGCATATCCCTGCAGCCCGACGATGATGCCGGTCATGAACGTCATGCCGATCATGACGCCGAGCGTGCCGCCGATCACTGCGAGCGCCCCTGAACCGAAGCTCACCTCGGTGAGGAGGCGCAGCACTTCCCGGGAATAGCGACGCAGCACCTTCGGAGTCCATGCCAGCGCGCGGATGTAGAACGACATCCGCTCGCCAAGGTCCGCGAGGCCGTCCAGCGGGCGACTCGCAGCACGCAGGGTCCATTCCGTCACCCGTGAGCGATCGGATTCGGTCCTGTCCTCGACGCTGGTCATCCGCGTTCTCACAACCCCTTCGGCGGCACGACCTGCAGGTAGATCGCGGTCAGCACGACGTTGATCAGGAACAGCAGCATGAAGGTGATCACGACGGCCTGGTTGACCGCGTCGCCGACGCCCTTGGGTCCTCCTGCCGGGTTGAGTCCGCGATAGGCAGCGACGACACCGGCGACGAAGCCGTAGAGCACCGCCTTGATCTCGCTGATGTAGAGGTCGGGCAACTGCGCGAGAGCGTTGAAGCTGGAGAGGTAGGCGCCTGGCGTGCCTCCCTGCATGACCACATTGAAGAAGTAACCCCCCATCGTGCCCACCACACTGACCAGCCCATTGAGCAGCACGGCTACTGTCATCGCGGCCAGCACCCTCGGCACGATGAGGCGCTGGATCGGCGAGATGCCCAGCACCTCCATCGCGTCGATCTCCTCCCGAATGGTGCGAGCGCCGATATCTGCCGTGACCGCTGAGCCACCAGCACCCGCCACCAGCAGCGCGGTGATCAATGGGCTGGCCTGCTGCACGATCGCCAGCGCGCTGGCCGCTCCGGTGAAGGACTGGGCACCGATCTGCTTGGTGAGCGATCCGAGTTGCAGTGCGATAACTGCGCCGAACGGAATCGCGACCAGCGCCGTCGGCAGGATCGTGACACTGGCGAAGAACCAGGATTGCTGGATCCATTCCCGGAACTGGAACGGCCGGCGCGGAATCAGGCGGAGTATCTCCACCGACAGGCTCGACATCCTGCCAACCTGCACCAGCGCGCCACGGCCTGGGAACTTCACCCCCGCGCCATCCACACTCATCGCCGCTCCCCGTCCTCGTCTCACAACGCCGCCGTGCGGTCGAGCGCCGCCGCGCCTGCCACCTGCTACGGCATGACCGTCATCAGGGAGTGGGTCGCGGTCGCACCACCGTCAGCCACGAATTCCGCACCGGTGCAGTAGGAACTCTCGTCACTGCCGAGGAACACCACCAGGTCGGCGATCTCCTCGGGGCGCCCGATGCGCCGCAACGCTACCGTCTGGCCGATTGGGCTGAGATCCACCTCAGCACCACCGGCGGCCGTCTGCACCATGCGAGTATCGATCGCGCCAGGGTGCACCGAGTTCACCCTGATTCCCTTGCCGCCCAGTTCCATCGCGGCCACCTTCGTCATGCCGCGGATGGCGAACTTACTCGCCGTGTACGCCACCAGGAACGGCATGCCTGCCAGCCCCTCCACGGAGGACACGTTCACGATGGAACCTCCGCCCTCGGGCATCACGGGTATGACGGCGCGCATACCGAGGAAGGTGCCGATCTGGTTGATCCTGATCACCCGCTCGTAGTCGGCGAGCTTGGTGTCCATGATGGCCGAGAAATGCAGGATTCCGGCGTTGTTGACCAGTATGTCGATCTGGTCGAACTCCGCGATGGCGGCCCCGACGGCGTCGGCCCAATGCTGTTCGTTGCTGACGTCCAGGTGCTGATACCTTGTGGCATCGCCCAGCTCGTCGGCTAGCGACTTGCCCTCGTCATCCGCGATGTCGGCGATCATCACCCGTGCGCCTTCCGCGACGTAGCGCCGCGCCGCTGCCGCACCCTGCCCCTCGGACGCGCCGGTGATCAGCGCAACCTTGTTCTGCAGCCTTCCCATCAACAACCTGCTTTCAGCTAAGGCAACGACATCAATTCGGGTAACGAGAAATTGCGCTCGGGGTCACGCTCGGCGAAGTATCCACCCACGGTGGATGCCAGCTCTGCCGCCGTCCAGGTGCCTGCGGCGGTGTCGAACCGGTGCTCGATCGAAGGAGCCGCGAGCAGCGCCACCATCCCGCCGTGCACCACGAACACCTGGCCGCTGATCCTGGCTGCCGCGTCAGACGCCAGGTAGGAGACAAATGGGGCAACATGCTCGACCGACAGCGGATCGATCCCATCCACAGGGGCGTCCCCGAACACCTGCTGCGTCATCGCGGTGCGAGCGCGCGGGCAGATCGCGTTGGCCCGCACGCCGAACCGTGCCATGCCTCTGGCCGTCGCCACAGTAAGCGCGGCGATCCCTGCCTTGGCGGCGGCGTAGTTGGGTTGCGCGTCTGCGCCGAGCAGGAACGCTTCAGATGCGGTGTTGATCACGCTACCCGACACCACAGCAGCTTCGGCTTTCGAGAGTTCCTTCCAGTAGGCGGCGGCGTTGCGGGAGAGCAGGAAATGCCCACGAAGGTGCACCCTGATCACGGCGTCCCACTCCGCATCGGACATATTGAACAGCCGCCGGTCGGCGGCGATGCCGGCGTTGTTGACCACCACATGCAGGCCCCCGAACCGCTCAACCGCAGTGCGGGTCAGCGCGTCGGCGGTCTCCCGCTCCGCTACGTCGCCGGTGACCAGTACCGCCTTGGCCCCAAGTGCGGTGATCTCCTCGACCACCTGGGACACCGCGTCGGACACATCATTGACCACGACATCGGCACCCGCCGCGGCCAGCGCCAGCGCCTCCGCCCTCCCCAGCCCGGCACCGGCCCCGGTGACGATGCCTACCTTACCGTGCAGATCAGGTGATACGGCGTCCACATGCGACTCCCGTCTCGTTCATGGCCTAACTCGGTGATGGCATGTCCGTTCCGGTACCGGACACTTCCCGTCACCGATCGCATTCGGTACGGTTGCCTTCACCTGTCCTACTCTTCACCCGGCCAGACGCCTGGGTTACCGGCGACGCCTGTTATCTGACACACAGAGTAAAACATGTTCTCGAATCATACAAGAACATGTTCTTGTTCATGGCTATGGACAGCCGTAGTCGTTATCAAATCTGGACTTCACCTGAAGCGAGGCATGTTCTACTCCATCAAGGGCTACCGACTCACGGCGATCGCGGACCACGCGGGCGGCCTAGCCCTCGACCAGTCACCGTCCCAGCACTATGCTGAGTAGAACACGTTTCACATAAGGTCAGCGCCGGGAGTGCGAGCATGCGGATCACCTACACGCCAGAGCAGGAAGCGTTGCGGGCAGAGCTGCGCGACTACTTCACTACACTCATGACACCGGAACGGCGCGAGGCCCTCGGCCACAGCGACGGCGAGTACGGCGACGGCGCGGCGTACAAGGAAACCGTGCGCCATATGGGCACCGACGGCTGGCTCACGCTGGGATGGCCTGCGCGCTACGGGGGGCAGGACCGCTCGACGATGGATCAGCTGATCTTCGCCGACGAGGCGGCGCTGGCAGGCGCTCCGGTGCCCTTCCTGACGATCAATACGGTCGGCCCCACGATCATGCGCTTCGGTACCGAGCAACAGAAGACGTTCTACCTGCCACGCATCGCCAAGGGCGAACTGCACTTCTCGATAGGTTACTCCGAGCCGGAGGCAGGCACCGACCTCGCCTCGCTGCGGACCAGGGCGGTTCGCGAACACGATGGGTACACAGTTAACGGCCAGAAAATGTGGACCAGCCTCATCCAGTACGCCGACTACGTGTGGCTCGCGTGCCGCACCGACCCCGATGCGAAGAAGCACAAAGGCTTGAGCATCCTGATCGTGCCGACCGGCAGCGAGGGGTTCTCCTACACGCCCGTGCGCACCGTCTCCGGAGTGACCACCAGCGCCACCTACTACTCCGACGTGCGGTTGCCACTGACGGCGCTGATCGGCGAGGAGAACGGCGGCTGGCCGCTGATCACCAACCAGCTCAACCACGAGCGGGTAGCACTGACCTCGGCCGCACCGGTACTTGGCGCGCTGCGGGAAGTCACCGAATGGGCGCGGCACACGAAGTTCGCCGACGGCAGCCGGGTGATCGACGCGGAATGGGTCCAACTGAACCTCGCGCGCGTACACGCCAAGGCGTCCTACGGCAGGCTGCTGAACTGGAAGATCGCCTCGGGAGGTGAGGTCGGGCCCGCAGATGCTTCGGCTACCAAGGTTTTCGGCACCGAGTTCGCAACGGAGGCATACCGATTGCTGATGGAAGTGCTCGGCACCGCCGCCTACCTGCGCGGTGACACCTACGGCGCGGTGCTGCACGGCAAGATCGAGCGGATGCACCGCTCGGCACTGATCCTGACATTCGGCGGCGGCACCAACGAGGTCCAGCGCGACATCGTGGCGTTCGCCGGCCTCGGGCTACCAGCGGCACGGAGGTAATCGCGGTGGACTTCTCAGCTTCAGAAGCACAGACCGACCTCGCGGCACTGACCCGCCGCATTCTCACCGACCACGTGACCCCGGAGCGATTGCGGGAACTGGAGTCCGCACCAGACCACCACGACAGCCAGGCATGGCAGGCACTTGCCAGCGCCGGGGTGCTCGCGGCCGCGCTACCGGAAAGCACCGGTGGCCAGGGATTCGGGCTGCTGGAACAATGCGGGGTGCTGATCGAGATCGGCAGGCTCGTCGCGCCGTTGCCCTATCTCTGCTCGGTCACGGCGGGTGCCGCGGCGCTGGCCGAGTTCGGTTCTCCCGAGCAGATCGAGCACTGGGCACGACCCGCCGCAGCAGGGGCGCTCCTGTGCACGCCTGCGCTGCTGGAGGAACTCTCGGACGATCCGGCGGCGCCCTCGACAACCGCGCACGCCGACGGTGACGGGTTCCTGCTCACCGGGAGCAAAACCACCGTGCCTGCAGGCCCGATCGCCGATCTCTACCTGGTGCCCGCGCGCACGCCGGGCGGTGTGACGGTCTTTCTCGTCACCGCGCAGGACCGCGGCGTAGCCGTCGACCGGCAGCGCGTCGTCGACGCCGACAGCGAGGCGTGCCTCACGCTGCGGGACGTCCGGGTCGACCGAGGGCGAATGCTGGGCACGGCGGATAATGGCAAGGACATCACACGGTGGCTCACCGAGCGCTACACGGTCGGCCTATGTGCCGGGCAGCTCGGCGTCCTGGAACGCGCGCTGGAGCTCACCGCGAGCTATGCAGGCGAGCGGGTGCAGTTCGACCGCCCGATCGGCAGCTTCCAGGCGGTCGCCCAGCGCCTCGCCGATGCCTACGTCGACGTGGAGGCCGTCCGTCTCACGCTCTGGGAGGCGGCGTGGCGGCTCGCCGAGGGGCTTGATGCCACCACCGAAGTCGCGACCGCGAAGTTCTGGGCCGCCGATGCCGGGCACCGCGTCGCCCATACCGCGGTACACATACACGGCGGTGTCGGCATCGACATCGACTACCCACTGCACAGGTACTTTGTCGCAGCCAAGCGCAACGAATTCAGCCTCGGCGGCGCGACGGCACAGCTGCGGCGCATCGGTGCCACGCTCGCGGCTACCGCGCTATGACCGGGGAGCCCACCACGGTCACCGAACTGCTGCTCGCCCGCGCGCGGGACCATCACGACGGGCTACTCTTCGAGGAACGCAGCTGGTCATGGGCGGAGCATGTGGTGTGCTCCGCCCGCTACGCGGCGGCGCTGCGGGCGGTACACAAGCCAGGAACCCCATGCCATATTGGGTTGCTCGCCGACAACGTACCCGAATTCTCTTTCCTGCTCGGCGGGTGCGCGTTCTCCGGCGCGGTGCTCGTAGGCCTGAACCCGGTCCGCCGTGGCGCGGCACTCGCGCGGGACATCAGGCTGGCGGACTGCCGGTTGGTGATCGCCGAGCGAACCTACCTACCGCTGCTGCGCGGGCTGGACCTCGGTGGTGCGGAGGTGTTGGAGCTGGGATCGAGCGGGTGGCACGATTTCCTGGCCGCGGGTGAGGCATACGCAGGCGATCCGGTACCCGCGGCGCCGGACGATCTGCTCATGCTGATCTTCACTTCGGGCACGAGCGGCGATCCCAAAGCGGTGCGGTGTACCCACGCGAAGGTGACGATGCCCGGCATCATGCTTTCCGAGCGTTTCGATCTGTCCACTGCGGACACCGCGTATGTCGCGATGCCGATGTTCCATTCCAACGCGATCATGGCAGGATGGTCGGTTGGGCTGGCGGCAGGCGCGACGCTGGCGCTGCGGCGCCGGTTCTCGGCATCCGGCTTCCTGCCGGACATCCGGCGTTACGATGCCACCTACGCGAACTACGTCGGCAAGCCACTGTCCTATGTGCTCGCCACCGAGGTGCTTCCCGACGATGCCGACAATCCACTTCGGATCATGTACGGCAACGAAGGCTCCTCTGCGGACCTGCGCCGGTTCGCCGAGCGGTTCGGCTGCCATGTGGTGGACGGGTTCGGTTCCTCCGAGGGTGGTATCGCGATCACGCGCACCCCGGACACCCCGCACGCCGCGCTCGGCCCCCTGCCCCCCGATGTGCGGATCCTCTCCGAGGACAGCGGCCTGCTGTGCCCGCCCGCGCTGCTCGACGAGCACGGCGGGCTGTGCAACGGGAATGAGGCGATCGGCGAGTTGGTCAACGTCAGCGGGGCGGGCGCGTTCGCAGGCTACTACAAGAACGAGGACGCGGACAGAGCGCGCCTGCGTGGCGGG
>JBOHEL010000166.1:0-9454 GCA_050700995.1 Sciscionella sp.
CGAACAGGTGTTTGATCTACCGACGGGCGCGAGCTAACGTTGCGAGTACGCAGACGGTCGCGGCGCGTAGTCCCGGCCCCGTAGGGAGGCGGCAAGTGGCAGGCAAAGACATCGGCACCGCCGGTAGAAAAAGAGGCGGTAACGTCGGGAAGCGTTCCGCGGCGCAGCCCGACCCGGCCCCGACCCCGACACCGCACGTCTCGACGGCATCTCGAGTGTCTCGGGTGTCCACTGCGCGGCCGTTCCTGGAGCCGAGCCGACCCGGCACCGACCTGACAGTCCGTCAGCGTCGCATCCTCGACATCATCCGTTCCTGGGTGGAACGCGTCGGTTACCCGCCGAGCGTGCGCGAGATCGGTGACGCCGTCGGCCTCAACTCGACATCCTCGGTCGCACATCAGCTGCGCGCACTGGAACGCAAGGGTTACCTGCGCAGGGATCCGAACCGCCCGCGTGCCGTCGGCGTGTATCCAGTGGAGTACGAGCCCGAACCCGAGGACGACCACCCGGAACCGACCTACGTTCCGGTGCTCGGCCGGATCGCGGCAGGCGGCCCCATCCTCGCCGAGCAGGCCGTCGAAGATGTCTTCCCACTCCCCAAGGAGATCGTGGGCGAGGGGTCACTCTTCCTGCTCAAGGTAGTCGGCGACTCCATGGTCGATGCGGCGATCACCGACGGTGACTGGGTGGTGGTGCGTCAGCAGCCCACCGCTGACAATGGCGACGTGGTCGCCGCCATGCTGGACAGCGAGGCGACGGTCAAGACATTCAAGCGGCGTGACGGCCACAATTGGCTGCTCCCCCACAACCCCGCATACGAACCAATCCCGGGAGACGAGGCGACAATTCTCGGCAAGGTTGTGGCGGTACTCCGCCGCCTGTAGCGATAGCAGGTAGTCCTGATGTGGCCGGCGCGCGAGCAGCGCTGGCCGCTTCTGCCCCTGCGTGCTGGCCATGCGGTCAAATTTCAGGCCGGCCGGCCAGTGCGGCCGGTCCTTCATCGAGGACGCGCGACGGGCCCAGATCATCTCCTGCACGATCGCCACGCTCGCGGAGGTCGGCTACGCCCAGACCTCGCTCGCTCGAATCGCGAAACGTGCGGGCATCAGCAAGGGCGTGATCTCTTACCACTTCGCGGGCAAGGAGGAGTTGCTGGTACAGGTGGTTCTCGCCGTCTATTCTGCGGGCCAGGAATATATGACGCCGCGCATCACGGCGGAGGCGAGCGCGCCTGCCATGCTCGCCGCGTACCTGCAATCGAATATCGAGTACATCCGCGATCACAGCGAACAGATGGCCGCCGTCGTCGAGGTGGTGCTGAACCTCCGCGACGCGGACGGCACCTTGCGATTCATCAGCGACGCCACGACAGCGGAATCCGCGGTAGCAGGGGTGGAAAGCATTCTGCGTATGGGACAGCGGGACGGGGATTTCCGCGAGTTCGACACCAGGGCGATGGCGTGGGCGGTGCGAGATGTTATCGACGGGGTGCAGCAGCGGCGCACCCTTGAGGGCGATCTCGATTTCGACACGTGCATCGCTGAGCTGATCAATTTGTTCGATCTGGCGACCCGCAAGGTCCGCTCATGAGACGCTGCAGCACCATTCGCCGCGAATACCCGCCGCCACATCGGCCGGCGTCGTGGGAAACTGGGAGGATTGACGATGTCACAACAACTATTGGAGATCGACGCACTCAGTAAGCGTTACGGGCATGTCGTCGCGCTGCAGGATATGTCCTTCGATGTGCGCGCCGGGGATCTGTTCGGTTTCGTGGAGCAACGGCGCAGGCAAGACCACCACAATGCGGATCGCGCTCGGGGTGCTCTCGGCGGATTCCGGTACGGTCCGCTGGGGCGGCGCGCCCATTGACCTAGGCCTGCGGCGACGGATCGGGTATATGCCTGAAGAACGTGGGCTGTATCCGAAGATGAAGGTCGCTGAGCAACTGACCTATCTGGCCAGGCTACACGGGCTGTCCGCGGCCGCGGCCCAGCGCTCCGTCACCACCTGGATCGAGCGTCTCGGGGTCGCGGAGCGGCGCGACGATGAATTGCAGAAACTCAGTCTCGGCAACCAGCAGCGGGTGCAAATGGCGGCCGCGCTAGTTCATGACCCCGACATTCTGGTCCTGGATGAGCCGTTCTCCGGGCTCGACCCGGTGGCCGTCGATGTGATGAGCGCGGTGCTGCTTGACAAGGCGGCACAAGGAATACCCGTCGTGTTCTCCAGCCATCAACTCGACCTCGTTGAGCGGCTGTGTGACCGGATCGGCATCGTGCGCCACGGCCGGATGCAGGCATGCGGCACCGTTGACGAGTTGCGCGCGGGCGGCAACACACAGCTCGTGGTCGATGCGCCGCAGGCTGCGCCAGGCTGGGCGCGGGGCCTGGCCGGAGTGACCGTGCGGGAGCACAGCCGCGAACGCACGGTGCTCGATTTGAACAGCGGTGCCAATGACCAGGCGGTGCTCGGGCCGCACTTGCTACCGGTCCGGTACACGAGTTCGCACGCTGGCGGCCGTCGCTGACCGGGCTGTTCCGTGACGTCGTGAGCGAGAAGGTGTCCCAATGATCACGGAGGATGACACTCAGATAACTCCCTGGCAAGCTGTGCGGCTGGTGGCGGGCAGGGAGATCAGCACGCGCCTGCGTTCTAAGGCATTTCGTATCACCACGATCCTCTTTGCCAGGGATCCTGGTGGTGATGGCGGTAGTGTTCGCGCCGCTCTCCGGGAGTTCCACGGCCGACAAGGTAGGCCTGACACCGTCGAACGCCGCGCTTTCCGCACCGCTGCGCGCCAGCGCTACCACCATCGGGCAGGATGTCGACAACACTACGGTGCCCGACGAAGCCACTGGCCGCATGCAGGTCCGTGACGGTGACCTCGACACGCTGCTGGTCGGGGACGGTACGCACCTGCGGGTGATCGTCAAGCAAGACCTCGACACGAGCCTGGGAAACGCGCTGAACGTGCTGGCGCGGCAGGCAGCGCTCGATGCGCAGATCACCGGCCTCGGAGGTGATCCCGGCCAGGTAGCGGCGGCGGTCGGCAATGCGAAAGTCACCGTACAACCGCTGCAGAAGCCCTACACCGGCCAGCAGCTCGCCCTTGGCATCATCGCGGGTATTTTGATCTACCTGTCGCTGATGATCAACGGGCAGGTAGTCGCGCAGGGCGTTGTGGAAGAGAAATCCAGCCGGGTGGTCGAGATGCTGCTTGCCGCCATCCGACCGTGGCAGCTCATGGCGGGCAAGGTACTCGGTATCGGGATCGTCGGGCTGATACAGATGGTGGTCATCGGGGTCATCGGGCTGATCGCCGGCGTGAGCCTGCAGGTACTGAATATCCCGGTCGCCGCAGCAGCGGGCACCCTAATCTGGCCGGTGGTGTGGTATCTGCTCGGCTTCTTCATGTACGCGCTGGCCTTCGCCGCGGCAGGTGCACTGGTCTCGCGGCAGGAAGATGCCGCAGGCGTCGTGATGCCGGTACTCATGTTCGTCATCGCAGGATGGGTATTAGGTATCTCGATATTGCCAAGCGACCCCGGCAGCACCCTCATCGAGGTGCTCTCGGTCATCCCGGTGTTCGCACCGACGCTGATGCCAATGCGTCTGGCGATGGGCGGGGTTCCGGTATGGGAAGCGGGGCTCTCGGTGATACTCGTACTGGCCATGATCCCGCTGCTCACCTGGATTGGCGGCCGGATCTACCGCAATGCGGTGTTGCGCACCGGCAGCCGGGTCAAACTCGGGCAGGCACTACGCGCCTTGTGACCAGGACCGTCGGGCTCGTTTCGTGAGCAACCAGGCGAGCCCGACGATCACCACCACACCGGCGGGCGCGAGCAGCCACCACCCGCCATCGGCGGTCGCGCTACCTTCGGCAGTCTTGCGGGCAGCCGAGGATGCGGCAGGGGTTGCCGTCACCCGCGCCGCCGGACGTCGCGCGGGCACCTCGGCGGTCGCTAACGGTACGAGGTGCAATGTCTGCCCGACGCCCTCCCCCGCAGAGGCCAACGTGCGTCGGCCCCGAAGGCGACCGCTTCACCTTGCCGCTCGTTCGGCAACGGGATCCGTGTCGGCCCGCCGCGCAGCGCGACCACCGCATCACCGCGAGGAGCCCGGTGGCCAGCCCTGACAGCTCGGCGAGCCGCGGATCTGTGATACGGCACGCGGAGGTGAGCTTAGGTGCGGCGCCGACAGGCGCATCCAGACCAGCAGCAGCGCAGCAAGCGGCCGCAGCGCCACGACCTACGCCGGGGCGCCGTCGACCACGAAACGCTCCAACGTGCCCGCCAACGCCGGAAACGCCCTGACACGAACTCGGTAACCCTCGGGGACGTGCTCTTCGGTGAGCACTTCGCCGTCGGCGTGCAGCCGCGCCGCCAGGTCCGCCCGCTCATAGGGCAGCAGCACATCGAGCGTGACCCCTGGATGCGGCAATCTGCGCGTCAGCTCGTCTCGCAGCTCACCTATACCCGCACCGGTGCGGGCCGAGACGAGCATGGTCCCGGGCAGCAGGTGCCGCAAACGAGCGAGCGTGACATCGTCGGCGGCGTCCGCCTTGTTCACGACCAGCAGCTCAGGAGGCATCGGGGCATCGCGCCGCTGGGTGATCTCGGCGAGTACTTCGCGGACCGCCGAGACCTGCCGCTCCGGCATCGGATCCGCACCGTCTACCACGTGCACCAGCAGGTCGGCGTCCGCGACCTCCTCGAGGGTGGAGCGAAATGCCTCGATGAGTTGGTGCGGTAGGTGACGCACGAATCCGACAGTGTCGGTGAGCGTGTAGACAAGGCCTTCCTCGGTGGTTGCCCGGCGAGTGGTCGGGTCAAGGGTGGCGAACAGCGCGTCCTCCACCAGCACCCCGGCGTCGGTGATCGCGTTAAGCAGGCTGGACTTCCCGGCGTTGGTGTAACCCACGATCGCCACGCTGGGGACCGCGTTGGCGACCCGGCGTCCACGCTTGGTGACGCGGATCGACTCCATCGCGCCGATCTCCCTGCGGAGCTTCGCCATCCGCTTGTTGATACGCCTGCGATCGGTCTCCAGCTTGGTCTCGCCTGGGCCGCGCAACCCGACGCCGCCGTTGCTGCCCGCACGACCGCCTGCCTGCCGTGACAACGACTGGCCCCAGCCGCGCAATCTCGGCAGCAGGTACGCCAGTTGAGCCAACTCGACCTGGGATTTGCCCTCCCTTGAGCGGGCGTGCTGGGCGAAGATGTCCAGGATGAGCGCGGTCCTGTCGACCACCTTCACCTTGAGCTTCTCCTCCAATTGGCGAAGCTGACCGGGCGAGAGCTCACCGTCGCAGATCACCGTGTCCGCACCGGTGGCGACCACGATGTCAAGCAGCTCGCGAACCTTGCCGGAGCCGATGTATGTCGCCTGGTCCGGCCGCTGCCTGCGCTGCACGAGTCCGTCGAGCACCTCCGAGCCCGCCGTCTCCGCCAACCTCGCCAGCTCGGCGAGCGAGGCCTCGGACTCCACGGCACTGCCCGCTGTCCACACCCCGACCAGCACCACGCGCTCCAGGCGGAGCTGCCGGTACTCGACCTCGGTGATGTCGGCCAGCTCGGTTGAGAGGCCGGCTACTCTACGCAGCGAGCTTCGTTCCTCAAGCTCTAGCTCACCTGCCGAGGGCGCGCCCCCCGCCACCAGCTCGAACTCGTCTGTGTGCGTCGTGTGTTCTGTCATCCTGCCTCTATCCTGCCACGACTGGCCGAGGACACCGAGTGAATTACCGAGCACCCGCTGCCTTTCGCTACGCATTTTCACATAGCGACATGATTAGGTACTAAGTGTGACAACACCGGTGGCTCAGGTGCTCGGGTACAAGGCCACGTAGACCGCCGTCCTGCCGCCGTCGGACACCGCAGGGCGCGCGGCGAACTCTTCGAGCAACGATTCGAGGCGGTCGGTGAATTCCGCAAGCTGCGGCTCATCGACTTGCAACACCAGCCGCGTTTGCCGCAACGCGCTGAACCCGGCATCCGCCACCTCTCCGAGAAAGGCCTCCAGCATCGCGCCCGCGATCATGTCCTTCTCGGCGACGTGATCCAGCCGCCAGGACAGGCCGGTCGAGCGGTACGGAATCTCCCTCGCGCCGCGTGTCCCCCGCCTGACCGGCAACGCCTCCAGGAATCCGGCATCCACCAACTTCCTGACGTGGTGCAACGTGGTCGCCGGATCCTTGCCGAGGCGCTGGGCGATCTCCGCGTTGGTCAGCGGCCGGGAGAACGTCAGGCGGATGATGCGCAGCCGCACTGCCGAGGCAAGCGCCGCCGCCTCCTGCTCGGTCGCGGGCCGTCGAGGGCGTGTGGTCCTGCGCGGTTGCTCTGGCACAACGTCAGCCTAGGGCTTAAGTGATTGACATATTCCAATCGCTCGTCGACGCTAACCAGATGCCGCGCGCCTCCCTGCTTTCTCACCGTGACTTCCGGCTGCTGTGGGGCGGGCAGAGCGTCAGCGAACTGGGCACCTTCGTCACCAAGGTCTCTATCCCGTTGCTGGCCGCCCTCGTGCTCGCCGCGACGCCCCTGCAGATGGGCCTGCTCACAGCTGCGGAGGACGTCGCCTTCCTTCTCATCGGGCTACCGGTCGGGGTGTGGGTGGACCGGATGCGGAGGCGGCCGGTGATGCTGCGCGCCGACCTGGCGCGCATCGCACTGCTGGCCAGCATCCCGGTGGTCTGGTGGTGCGGACGTCTCACCCTGACCCAGCTGATCGCGGTCAGTCTCGGCGTCAGCGTGTGCACCGTGTTCTTCGACGTGGCCTACCAGTCCTACCTGCCAGCGCTGATCGGCAGGTCACAACTGGTGGAGGGAAATGCGAAACTGCAGGCCAGCCAGTCGAGCGCAGAAGTGTCAGGGCCTGCGCTCGGCGGTGGCCTCACGCAGTTGGCAGGTGCGGCTAACGCAGTGCTGGCCGACGCCGTGAGCTACCTGGTCTCAGCACTGTGCCTGTGGCGGATCCGCACGCCGGAACCCGAGCCCGACCGGCCCACGGTGCCGAACCTGCGCGCGGAGATCGGTGAGGGGCTGCGGTTCGTCTTCGGTAGCCGCGCCTTGCGCGCCATCGTGGGCTGCACCGCCACCAGCAACTTCTGCATGAACATCACCATGTCCGTCGCGATACTCATGCTCACAAGACACCTCGGAGCGTCGGCAGGTACGGTGGGCCTGCTGATGTCCTCCGGCAGCGCCGGAGGCGTGCTCGGCGCGGTGTGCGCCCGCAGGATCGGCAGTGGCATCGGCCAGACACGTACCATCTGGCTGAGCCTCACCTGCAGCTCGCCCTTCATGCTGCTGCTGCCGCTGACCGGCACCGGCGACAGGCTATTGCTCTACCCGCTCGGATTCTTCGTGGGCTCGTTCGGCGCCGTCGTCTACAACGTCGCCCAGCTCAGCTTCCGGCAAGCGCTGTGTCCCGACCGGTTGCTCGGCAGGATGAACGCCAGCGTGCGCTTCGTGGTCTGGGGCACGCTACCGCTTGGCGGCCTGCTCGGTGGCGTGCTCGGCAGCTGGATCGGGATACGCCCGACAATGTGGGTCGCCGCGATCGGCATCGCGCTGGCACCGTTGTGGCTGTTATGCTCTCCGCTGCGCCACATGCGTGAGCTGCCTGAGCCCGCGGAGAAACAACTCGGCATCAACGACCTGACGACGTTCACGCCACCCGCGCCGCAGTAGCGGCCGCGGCCTCCCACCACGATGCGTCGAGCTCGCCGCGCGCGACAAACTCCGCAGGCCCCCTCAGCGTGCACCCACCGACCGCCACGGTGACGCGGACGCGGCCACCGGGCACCTCGACATCCATCGCACCGGATGTCTCGCCGAAGCGATGCACGGTGGCAGCCACGGCAGCCACGGTACCCGTGCCGCAGGAACGGGTCTCCCCGACGCCACGTTCGTGTACCCGCATCCGCAACCGATTCTCGGCCAACACGTTGACGAACTCGACGTTCACGCCGCGCGGGAACAGCGCGCGGTCATATCCGGGTGGCGACCCGAGATCGAGCTGCTCCACCGCCGCCTGCACTACGCAGACCAGATGCGGGTTGCCAACATCGACCGCGAGCCCGTCAATCCGCTGCCCTGACACCGTGGCCGCGGAGCGCTCACCAATACGTGCGTGCCCCAGCGCTACGGTGACAGACAGGTCCGGATGGACGGTGACATGCCGAGGGCCCGCCATGGTGCCGACTGTGAACTCGCCGGATTCGGCCAGCCCGACCTCGACCAGGTGACGGGCGAACAGCCGAACGCCATTGCCGCACATCTCCGCGATCGAACCGTCGGCGTTGCGGTAGTCCATGAACCACGCATCGCCGTCGACATCCGGCGGCGCACCGTCCACAGCGGACGCCCGTACCACCCGCAGCACTCCGTCGGCGCCCAAGCCGCGCCGCCGATCGCACAGCGCACGTACCCGTTCAACCGTTAACGCCAGCCTGCCCTCGGCGTCGGGCAACAGCACGAAGTCGTTCTCGGTGCCGTGCCCCTTGCGAAACTCCACTCCACCCACGGCGCCAAGCCTATCGGGTTGGGGTGTCTTCAAGACCCCCAAACCCCGCCCTGGCGCTTGACCGCCGCAAGCAGGTCGGGCCTGCCGGCGTCCAGCCACTCGATTCGGCGGTCCCGCCGGAACCAGGACCGCTGCCTGCGCACGAACCGCCTGGTGACCTGCGCGGTCGCGATCCGCGCCGTGTCCATGTCGAACTCCCCGTCGATGGCCGCCAGCACCTGCCGATATCCCAGTGCCCGGCAAGCGGTACGGCCCTCCCGCAGACCCAGCGGCAGCAAGGATTCCACTTCGGTACGCAGCCCAGCGGCGAACATCGCATCCACCCTTCGATCGACGCGCTCATCCACCGCCGACGCCGCCAGGTCGAGTCCAATCAACACGGTTCCGTACCTAGCGGGACCGGGACGGGGCATGGTCGCGGAAAACGGTCTGCCGGTCAGCTCGATAACCTCCAGCGCGCGCACGATGCGCCTGCCGTTGCTCGGCAGGATCGCGGCAGCCGCGACCGGATCCGACACCGCGAGGTCGCGGTGCAGTGCCTCGGCACCGACCCGGGCCAGCTCCGTCTCCCAATGCTCGCGCACCGCCGGATCCGTGCCGGGGAACTCCAGGTCGTCGATCAGCGCGCGCACGTAGAGCCCGGAACCACCCACGATGATCGGCACCCTGCCGCGCGCCAGCAGCCGCTCGACCACGGTGCGCGCCGCTGACTGGTAGGCGGCCACCGACGCCGTCTGCGTGACATCCAGTACGTCGAGCTGGTGGTGCGCCACGCCACGCCGCTGCGCTGTGGTGAGCTTCGCGGTGCCGATGTCCATACCGCGGTACAGCTGCATGGCATCGGCGTTGACGATCTCGCCACCCAGCTCCAGCGCCAGCCGCACACCGAGATCTGACTTCCCGGTCGCGGTGGGCCCCACCACAG
>JBOHEL010000167.1:0-9425 GCA_050700995.1 Sciscionella sp.
GCTGCGCGGCGTGATCCACCATGCTCACCAGCGACTCATCCCCACCAGATGACAGGCTCCGAGCGGCGACCAGGGGAGGGGTGTTCTTCAAGCCGAGCTGATCCGCGGTGACACCGAACATGCGGCACAACAACTCCCGATACCGGGAACTCACTCCTTTGACGCCCCGTTCCCACTTGGCGACCATGTCGGCGTTCACCGCGACATGCTCCCGGTGCTCCATCCACGCCAAGTGCGCCAGACGATCCGCCAGCTCCTGCTGAGTCCAACCCAGCTGCACGCGATACTCACGCAGTCGCGGGCGCTCGGAGCCGGCTGACACGACTGAGCACCCCCTTTAGGCTGGACGACCAGCAGTGCTGGCTGGTTGCGTGTCAGGAAACGCCAGGGAAGGATTTGCTCACAACGATCAGCAAATGGTCTTGTTCGGATGAGGGAGTGGAGTCGTGGTGGACGAGCCGAGCGGCAGCGAGTCGCCCGGCAGTCGCAAGCGGCGGCCAGGGCGTCCACCCAAGATCACGGATCCGACAAGCTCAGCGACTGCGGCGCTAGGCGCTGAACTACGACGGCTACGAACGGATCGTGGGCTGACGTTGGGACAGCTTGGTCGGCTGGTCGGGTACTCGTGGCAGCACCTCGGCGCGATAGAGCGAGGTTCTGCGGTGCCGTCGGAGCTCGTGGTGTCAGCGTGCGACGCTGCGGTCTTCGCGAATGGCCGGTTGGTCTCGATGTTTCCGGCTGCGATTCGGGAGCAGGCGCGGGTACGACATCAGCACGAGGCGACCAGACGCCCGGGTCGGCTGATCGATCCCATCGGGGCGAGGGCTCGGCAGGTATGTGACGAGGACGGCCTCGATTGGGAACGGCTGGCCGATGCGGCTCGTCGGCCTTCGCGGTTGAATCGTGCGGTTGTCGAGGACCTTGAGCTGATCACTGATAGGCAGCGGCGGCTGTATCACGAGCTGTCCTCGGCAGAGATGATGGTGCACGTCCAGGCACATGTCGGGCTGCTGATGTCTCTTTTGGGCAGTCCGCAGCCGGACAAGCTACGGCACAGGGTCGCTTCGGCAGCTGCGGAAGCGGCAGGCTTCGCGGCCTGGTTGTGGTACGACCTGGGTGACCTGTACACGATGAGTCACTGCTATCGGCAGGCGAGCCTGGCCGCAGACGAATCGACCAACATCGGCCTGCGGTCCTACATTCTGGGCTATCAGGGTCTCGTCGCGCGGGCACAGAGCCAGCCGGATTCCGCGCTGGAATTCATGGACCAAGCACGACAGACTGCCCAGCAGTCCGTCTCTGATCCAACGCAGTCGTGGCTGACGGTCTTGACCGCAGATGCACTGGCACGAGTTGGCCGTTGTCACGAAGCGTTGGCCGCGCTGGATACCGCGCGTTCGCTGCTGGCGGGTCAGGATAATCGGACTGATGAGTGGATGTACGACTTCGACGAGGGCAGCCTCGCTCTGCACGCGGGTACCTGCCTGCTCGTAGTAGGGCGACCAGACGACGCGGCAGCGGCGTTCACTGACGCGCTGCGCTTGTTGCCTGCGTCTTGTGAGCGTCGCGGCGCAGAGATCCAACTCGGTCTCGCGGCCGCGCGGCTGGCCTCCGGAGAGGTGGAGGAAGCGCAGCGATTGACGTTGGCTTCTTTGGCTACCTTCGCTGCGCAGGGTTCGGTTGCGGGCCTGCGTCAGATTCGGGAGCTGCGAGGAACGTTACAGGCCAGCGGCCATGTCGGGGCCGTTGAGGCGATCGATGAGCGGGCGCGTGCATTGGGGGCGCTACCGGTGTGACCGGGCCACTAGCCGGGTTGGATGTTCCCTCGGTTGATGCGGTGCAGTTCGTCGGGGGCAGAGTGTATTGGATCGAGGGCCGGGCGGATAGCCACGTTCTGGTCCGGTCCTCACCCGGGTCGGCCGGTGTCGAGGACGTCTTGCCGCCAGGTGTGACGGTCGCGTCCTATGTCCATGAGTACGGTGGTGGCGCCTATCTGGCCACTGGTGAGGGTGTCTGGTTCGTCCGGGCTGATGACCAGCAGATTTGGTGGGCTGCTCAGGCGGGGTTGCAGGCGGTCACGACGGCACCTGCGCGCGGCGAGGACCGTTACACCGATCTCCGTGTGACCGCGTCGGGGCTTCTCGTCGCGGTTCGTGAGCGCCACCGCGGCGGGTCGGTCACCAACGAGTTGGTGATGCTTGCGGCCGACGGGTCGGCGGCCCCGTGGCCGGTGGCGCAGGGCTGGGATTTCTACTCTTTCCCGCGACCGAGTCCCGACGGAACCATGTTGGCCTGGACAACGTGGCGCCACCCGTTGATGCCCTGGGATGGCTCGTGGCTGTGGATAGCCGACATTCGCCAAGACGGCACGCTCGGCGCTGCCCGGCATGTTGCCGGTGGCCCGGACGAATCGGTGTTTCAGCCGGAATGGAGTCCCGGCGGTGTCCTGCACTTCATATCTGATCGCGCTGGCTGGTGGGGCCTGTACGCCTGGCCCCCGGACGGGGACGTCGTCTCGTTGGTTCATCTTGAAGCGGCGGAGCTGGGAACGGCTCAATGGGAATTTGGGTACTCCACCTACACTTTCCTGGATAACGACCGGATTGCTCTCCTAGCGCACCGGGGCGGAAGCACCCAGCTCGCCATCTGGCACGGCCACCGAGCCGAGGTGCGCGCCCTCACGTTACCCTATACATCAATAAAGCCGTATCTGACGGCGCATTCCGGGCGAGTCGCACTGATCGGTTCGGCTCCGAACCGGATGCCTACGGTCGTGGTGGCTGATATCGCCAGCGGGACGTCGAAGGAATTGACAACAGCGACTGGAATCCCGCCAAGATCGCAGGTGCCCAACCCGGAGATGGTCAGTATTCTCGCGCGGGACGGCAACCGGGTATATGCCACACTGCACCGTTCAGACACCGCACCGGCACCGGTGCCCGTGATCGTCCGCGTTCACCCGGGACCCACCTCCAACACACCCCTGAGGTTCGACCCGTGGGTCCAGTTCTTCGTCGACCACGGATTCGCCGTACTCGACGTGGACTACCGGGGCAGCACCGGTTACGGCCGCACCTACCGAAACGCGCTGCGCGGCCAGTGGGGTGTGCTGGATGTCAGCGACTGCGTCGATGCCGTCCGGGCGGTCGGGCAAGACGGATCCCTTGATCTGAACCGGGCCGCCATCAGTGGCGCCAGCGCAGGTGGCTACACCGCGCTGCGGGCCGCGACGAACACCACACAGTTCCGGGCCGCCACCGTACGGTCCGCTATCGTTGACCCCGCCGCATGGCGCACGGTCGCACCGAAGTTCCAATCACATCACGCCGACCTTCTCCTGGGACCGACCAGCACGTGGCGGGACCGGTCCGTGCTCCGCCCCGGTGTCACCGCCCACTGTCCCATCCTCGCCTTTCACGGTGACCGCGATACCGTCACACCACTTCGCCAAGTCCGGGAACTCGCTGCCACACTCGGCGAACAGGTATCACTCGTGGTGTACTCAGACGAAGGTCACGGACTGAGCCGACCCAACAACATCGAACACGCGGCCTACACCGAGCTGGCACACTATCGAGCAGCGCTCGGCAGCTGAGTCTCCCCCGCCGAAGAAGGACGCATTTCCCATATCCCCGGTCCAAGCCGTCTGGTTCGACGTCGGAGAGGTTCTGATCAACGAGACCCACGAATACGACACCTGGGCCGACTGGCTCGACACTCCCCGGCACACCTTCTCGGCGATGTTCGGCGCGGTGATCGGTCGCGGCGGAAGTACTTCATGAGGCCTATCAGCACCCGCTGGGACCAGGTGCACTCTGGCCAGGCGGGCCGGCCATCGGCGGCGCCCGGTGAGTTGTTCGTCTACGGCACCCTGGTCATCGACCAGGTGATCAGAACCCTGATCGACCGAGTACCCGCACACGAACCGGTCACCGCGCACGGTTGGCGGGTCGCCCGACTCCCCGACCGCCCCTACCCCGGCCTCGTGCCTGACGGCGGACGCCTCTACACCGACCTCACCCCCCGCGAGTGGGCCACACTCGACGCCTTCGAAGACCCCACCTACACCCTCACCACCATCGACGTGCACCCCGGCCCACGCTCAGCCCTGGCCTACATCTGGCCCGCCGAGCACCACCGCACCCTCTGGAGCCTCGACGACTTCAGCGCAACCGGTCTCACCCACTACCTCGAACGATGCGCAGCGTGGCGTCAGCGTTACGAGCAGAACCACTGAACGTGAAGGGCAATCGCATGTCCGGGTATGGCGACGTGACGCTGCTACCCTGCGGGTATGTCTGGCGAACAGATCACCGTGAGCGTGCCGCCTGACGTGCTGGCAGACGCCCAGGGTGCGGTCAGCGCCGGCGTCGCGGAAAGCCTGTCCGCGCTGGTTACCGACGCGCTACGAGACCGGCTCAGCCGCACCCGCGCGCTGACCGAGCTGGCCTGGGTCCTCGGTGGCCCCCCACCCCTGCAGGCACGAGCTGCCGTCCGCAGCAACTGGGGACTACCCGCGCCGGCCGACGTGGCGTGATCGGCGGCCGGGTCCTCGACACGACCGCCCTGCTCACGTTCGCTCGCGGCACATCCGTCTACGCCGCAGCAGCAATCTGGACCGCAGTCGAAGAGTCCATCGTCCTGATCGTGCCCTCTACCGCAGTCGCCGCCGCACTCACCGACCTCGCCGACCAACACCGCCCGGTACTCGACGTCCTGCTCCACCTCCCCGTCACCGTCATCGACAACCTGGACGAAGCCCGAGCCCGGGCGATCAGCCAACTCGGCGGCCACCAAGCCGACGCACACGCTATCGCCTGCGCTCTCGACCGCGGCTGGCCGCTGATCACCGCCAACCCAACCCACTACGCACGATATGAACAGACCGGCGTCACCCTCGAACCACTGCCCTGAGAAACGCATAGACGAATCAACGACACGCCACGGGATATCCCGTGAGCTTATCTGACGCCGAGATCGCTGAACTCGAAATCTCGCCGGCAATCTCGTGGACCTCAAGATAGAGTGCTCGATAGACATCGACACCGACGGCTGGGCGTTGGTCACCTACTACTACCAGGCTGTGAACCTGGCTAGCCGACTGTGAAACGCATCATGCGGGAACAGTGGTTCGAGACAACGTCCGGACCCGTGAAGATCGAACCCCACCACAGCAGTGACCGAAAGGTCCACATCACAGGAATCAGATGGAAGGAGATGGCAACGGCTTTCTTGCAATCGGGTTGCCTCAATGGGGTCCAGCCGCAGAGGCCGGAATCAGATCGACCTGGAGCACTCCGTCGACCCGGCGTACCGGCCTCAATGGGGTCCGGCCGCAGGGGCCGGAATCAGGGCTCCCGGGAGGTGGGGGCTCTGGGCAGGGACGGTACCGTGTGTTGCGAGCGGTGTTCCGCGCGGGAGTGCATGAGTTAGCCTCTCGGTCGCTGGGAGGTCGGGAAAACAGCCTCTGACCTGCAGGCGAGTGGTGCCCGGGGATGGATGTTGCACTGGAGTGCTCGCAACGATCATCAGACGATCCGTGGGTCGGTGGCGGGCAGGAGCCGGGGCCGGCCGAGGGCGCGGACGGTGGCGGGTGCGGTGAGCGGGCCGAGGTCGATCTGGACCACGCTGTCCTCCTGGAGGTTCATGACGGCGGTGACGGCGGATTCCAGTTCGGCCAACTCGGCCACGGTGAGATCGCACAGGAACACCGAGTACTGCAGTCGCTTACCGTGGTCTTGCATGAGGGTGCAGATCCGCCGCAGCCTTTGGGGTCGGCGACGTCGTAGGCCATCAGATACCGTCGGCGGGCCACCGGGTCACCTGGTGACCATCGGAATGTATTCCGGTATTTCGCCGACCATGACCGCGGCGAGCAGCCTGGCCTGCACGTCGAGCACCCGCCGGTAGCTGATCTGGTACCCGAACACGGGGTGGCGGATCTCGGTGTCCAGCCGCCGCTCGTAGGCCCGCAACACGGTCCGGCGGCCGTCAGCGGTCAGCGAGACCGCCCCGGCGCGGCGGATTAAGTCGGCTGGGGTGATCTCACCGTTGTTGAGCAGGCCGAGCACCACCGAGTCGGCGATCAGGGGCCGGAACTCCTCGGCGAGATCCAAGGCCAGCGATGGACGGCCGTAGCGGGAGCGGTGATAGACACCGAGGTAAGGATCGAAACCAACGCCGAGGGTGACCGCGACTGGTTGCCGGGATCGCGGCCGGTGTCGTGACCGGCGGCGCGGTTGCGGCAACTTTGCACATACTCGTCGGGCGATCCGGCTGACAGACAACCGCTTAGCGCTCTCCATGATCAATCTGCCGTTTTGCTTGACGCTTATGAATCAGCATGACGGCACAGAGCGCCCTACCGCCCATGATCGAGATCAGCGGGTTCGGGGGCCGCTTCTCAGCGGTCAAGCCAGATTGCCTCCAGTACCCGCCGCACTCTCAGTCTGGACCTTCGAGAGATCAGCGCACCTAATCCGACATGGCGAACCCGCACTTGCCCATCCACTACCGCAACGCCGTGACCACCATGGCGGCCATTCCCTGGTGGGCCATCCACCAGCTCAGCATGGCCGCCTAGGCTGTCCGCCAAGACCATCTTCGACGAGTCTCACGTACCGGGGGTGCGAGCTGTTCAGCCTACCCATCGCTGGCGCCACCGCCATACCGCGAGCTGTCAGCGACGACATCGCCTTGACGGCCTTCGAGACCGAGCAGTGCTGAGCCCTCCGTCCAGTCAATCGGGTGGCCACAGCTGAGATACTGGGTTCCTAGCGGACAGGGAGGGCGATGAAGCTCAAGCAGGAGTGCAGGGTGCTCAAGCAAAAGGCACTCGACTCGCTGATCTTCACGATCGAGGTCTTCAACTCTCCCCATGAAGCAGGACGCGCCACCCGCGTCCTGCTTCACCTGCAGCACAGCTTCGAGATGCTACTCAAGGCTGCGCTCGTCCAGAGCGGCGACAAGCGGGTCCTCGACCGCGAGACCGGTCGGTCGATCGGCTTCAAGAAGTGCGTGAGCTACGCGGCGGAGAGCAGCATCGTCAAGCTCGAGGACACCGATGCGGGCACGCTGCGTGCGATTGACGCCATGCGTGATGATGAACAGCACTGGTTCAACATCGTGTCCGAGCAGCTGCTCTATCTGCACGCCCGCGCGGGGGTCACCCTGTTCGACAATCTGCTGCAGCGCGTGTTCGGCGAGCACTTGGCCGATCGCCTGCCCGGCCGTGTCCTACCGCTGTCGGTCGACCCGCCTCGCGACCTTGTCTTGGTGCTCGACGAGGAGTACGCGCAGATCGCGGCCCTGCTGCAGCCGGGGCGTCGAGCCGGGCACGAGGCCCGAGCACGACTGCGCACCATGCTGGCGATGGAGGCCCACGTGGACCCCGACGCGAGAGTGTCAGACAAGGACGTCACCCGGGTCGAGCGCGGCATCCGGGATCTCAACCCCCGGGACCAGGTGTTCCCGCGCCTGGAAGAGATCGCCACAGCGATCGACGGCGAGGGGGTCAACCTCACCGTCCACTTCACCAAGAAGCAGGGCGCACCCGTGCGTTATGTCGCCGACGAGTCCGTCCCCGCTGCGGGAATCCGAACGGTCGACCTGCTCAAGAAGTACCATCGGCCGCCGAAGGAACTTGCCGCTGCCCTAGGGATCTCCGCTTCGAGAAGCACCGCGTTGCGACGTCACCTGCGCGTCGACGAGGACGGGCCGCACAGTCATCTGTTCGAACTCGGCTCCGTGAAGCAGCGCCGATACTCCGACAACGCCCTCAGACTGATGTGCCAGGCGATCGATACCGCCGACATGGACGCCGTCTGGCATGCGCACTCACCCAACCGGAAGGAACGCTCGTGGGACCCGTGCACGCAGCCTGGCTGCCGCGCATGAGGTCCATAGCATCGGCGCGCTCACAGTTCTTCGAACTCCAGATCTTCGGAACCGTCGTCGAGGACGCGTAATAGGGCAGTGCACAGCTGACGTGGTCCGGAATCCTTCATTCAGGTATCCAGCCAGGCGGCGTCCATTACCGCAGCCCCTTGCGGGTGGAGCTCACCTCTCGCCACATAGATGTCAGTCAGGGTGCTGATCTTGGCGTGTCCGGTCAGGTCGGCCTTCTGACGGTCGGTGAGCACGCCGGCGTCATGCCAGATCGTGGCAGCCGTTTTCCGGAAAGTATGGCTGGTGACCGGCCAGTCCATCCCCGCCGCCTGTCGCGCTTCTCGGATGTAGGTGGACATGTTGTTCGGGTCCTTCCAACCCACGCCCGCATCCTTGCCAGCCCGTGCGGCGGAGAACACCGGCACGTCCGGGCCGTAGCAGTGCCGGGCCCGCAGCATCGCCACCACGAACTGCGGCAGCGGCACGATCCGCAGTGAGGTCTCCGTCTTCCCATCGTGGCGGTGCAGACCCTTCCCGCGGTGGCGGACCACATTCCCGGTGATCGCCACGATCGGTACCGCCCGCATCGTGTCCCCCTCCACAACGGGCACCCCTTCGAGGTCCACGTCGCACCAGCGGACGCCGAGGGCCTCGCCGATGCGCACCCCCGTACCGAGCATGAACGTGACCAGGTCCGGCAGATCTCGCCGGCGTGCGCTGGCCTGCGCGCGGGCCTCTTCCTTGTCGTTCGATGTGCCGTTCATCCAGTCCAGGAAGCGGCGGCGTTCTTCGGTGGTCAACGCCCGCGGCTTGCGTGAACCACCTTCGATGGGGTCAAGGTGGCGAACCGGGTTGTCCGGGATGGTCCCGTGCTGCACAGCGACGCGCAGGATCAACGACACCACAGTGCGGACCGTCCTGCGGGATTGTGCCCCGTGTACTGCGGCCAGGCCGGTGAAGAAACCGTCGAGCTGGGCCACCGTGCATTCCCGCAATCGCCACTGTCCGATAGCGGGCAGGATCACCGAGCGGAGCCGCTGCCGGTAGGTGTCGGCGGTGGTCACTTTCCGGGTGCCGTCGGCGACCTGAGCGTCGAGCTTCGCCAGCCAGCGTTCGGCGGCGCGCTCGAAGGTGTGGTGTGGGCGCAGCGGCGCGGCGGGACTACCGGTGCGGGCGCGGATCTCGTCCTGCAGGGCGCGGTTGGCGGCGGTCTTCGTCGGTCCCCAGCGTGCGATGAGTCGGGTGACGCCGTCGTAGTCGCGGAAGCGGCAGCGGGCGACGTAGCTGTGCGACCGGCCGACTCCGTTCGACTGCTTGGAGTCGGTCGGGGGAGCGCTCTTCTTGATCGTAATGGTGCCGTGGGTGCCCATCGCGAGCGGTGGTCGTGCCATCATCGTCGGCCCTGCTCTTGACCAGTTTCCGTTGAGTTTCCGTTGAGTTGGCTCATCATAGAGCACTCGACCGAGCCGTCACACCGTCGCTGAGCTGCGGTTTGTGGGGCGGGTGGGACTCGAACCCACGACCTGACGGATTATGAG
>JBOHEL010000168.1:0-9420 GCA_050700995.1 Sciscionella sp.
CGCAGGTGCGGTGCCCTGGAACGAGTATCGGTTCCACGGCGAATGGTCGGTACCGGTACCGGTCGCCACGGCATTCGAGGTGCTCGCCGATCTCGGTGAGTACCCGACCTGGTGGCGTGAGGTGCGTTCGATCAGCAAGGTCGACGAGGACTGTGCCGAGTTGGTGTGTCGCTCCCGGCTGCCCTACGACCTGGTTTTCCGCGCCAGTCACGACCGCAAGGACGAGGCGGCAGGCGTGTTGCGCGCCAGGCTGACCGGCGATCTCGACGGGTACTGCGGCTGGGTCATCACAGCGGGCGAGGCGACCACCACGCTGACATGGGAGCAGCACGTCGTTGTCACCAAGCCGCTGCTGCGTGCGCTCGCGCCGATCGCGCGGCCGGTACTGAAGGCCAACCACGAGCTCATGATGCGCAGCGGGCGTCGGGGGCTGCGTGCGTACCTGTCACGGGATCTTCAGTAGACCGGTCCGGTGTATTTCTCGCCGGGCCCGCTGCCCGGCTCGTCGGCTATCGCGGACTCCTCGCGGAAGGCCTTCTGCAGTGACCGCAAGCCGTCGCGTACCGGCGCGGCATGCAGGCCGAGGTACTCGACCGACGACGTGACCAGCCCGGCAAGTGCGGTGATCAGCCTGCGTGCCTCGTCAAGGTCACGGTACGGGCTCTCGGCGGGCACATCGTGAGAAAGGCCGAGCCGTTCTGCTGCCGCCGACATCAGCATCACGGCGGCCCTGGTAATCACTTCAACGCTCGATACCTCGGCAAGATCGCGCTCCACCACGGCTTCCGATGTCGAGTCAGGCACTGCCTCGTTAGCCATATCTGTTACCCTGACACGTACGACCGGCCTCCGTGCTTTCGGGGGCGGCAAGTGGAGCTCCGCTCCCACCCGAGTTCGTCGTCAGTAAGCGGCCGGGTCCGGTCCCGCCGAGGTATCGGCGGTGTCTCGATGCTGGCGCATCGAGCGATCGGCAGGAGACGTGGGCCCCGTTGCGGCATTGGCAACGGGGCCTCCGTGCATCTCCTTGGGTGCCTCGGAACACCGCGAGCCACGACCAACACTCGGGCCGGGAGTAGCACAAGACCCCTGACCCGAGGAGGCCCCATCAGCGTCGAGACTCGCATCAACGATCGTATCCGCGTTCCGGAAGTCCGCCTTGTCGGACCCAACGGTGAGCAGGTCGGCATCGTCCGTATCGAGGATGCCTTGCGGCTGGCCCAGGAAGCGGACCTCGACCTCGTTGAGGTGGCCCCGCAGGCGCGCCCGCCGGTGTGCAAGCTCATGGACTATGGCAAGTTCAAGTACGAGAGTGCGCAGAAGGCTCGCGAATCCCGCCGTAACCAGCAACTCACGGTGATCAAGGAGCAGAAGCTCCGGCCGAAGATCGACCCGCACGATTACGCGACGAAGAAGGGCCACGTGACCCGCTTCCTCGCCCATGGGAACAAGGTCAAGGTGACGATCATGTTCCGCGGGCGTGAGCAGTCCCGTCCGGAACTGGGTTTCCGGTTGCTGCAGCGGCTCGCGGACGACGTGGCCGACCTTGGCTTCGTGGAAGCGGCGCCGAAACAGGACGGCCGCAACATGATCATGGTGCTGGCTCCGCACAAGAACGCCAAGACGAAGTCCAAGGCTGCCAGCGGCGCGGATACCAGCGAGGAGTGATCAGGTCCGGTGATCGACCGGACCTGATCACTAGCCGCTACGCCAGGCGTGGCGGCAGCAGGTAGCGACAACGCGAGCAGCAACAACCTGAGGATGAAGGATGCCGAAGAACAAGACGCACAGTGGCGCCGCGAAGCGGTTCAAAGTCACCGCTACCGGCAAGGTGCTGCGCGAGAAGGCCGGACGCAGGCACATTCTTGAGAAGAAGTCCAGCAAGCTCACGCGGCGGCTGGAGGGCACGACGGAGGTTGCGAAGAACGACCGTGGCCGTATGAACCGGCTGCTCGGCCGCTGACCAACTTCCCTGACCACCCAGCGGAGGCGGTTCTCCACCTCCCACGAGATCGACAGGATTCAAACCCGTGGCACGCGTCAAGCGGGCGGTTAACGCCCACAAGAAGCGCAGGACAACTCTCGAATCGGCCAGCGGATACCGTGGCCAGCGTTCCCGGCTGTACCGCAAGGCGAAGGAGCAGATGCTCCACTCGCTCAACTATGCCTACCGGGACCGCCGTGCCCGCAAGGGTGACTTCCGCCAGCTGTGGATCACTCGTATCAACGCGGCCGCCCGGCAGAACGGCATGACCTACAACCGCTTCATCCAGGGACTCAAGGTCGCCGGAGTCGAGGTCGACCGCAAGATCCTTGCCGAGCTCGCGGTGAACGACGCACCGGCTTTCACGGCACTGGTCGAACTCGCCCGCGCGAACGTTTCGGAACAGGGCAGCGAGAAGAAGAGCGCCTGATCGCCGAGCAGCAGCACCCGCGACCCGGGGCAGCTCCGTTCACCGAGCGGACGCCCCGGGTCGCTGCCGCGCGACAGCTCACCCAACGGTCGCGGCGTGCCCGCGCGGGGCGCTTCCTCATAGAGGGCGCGCAGGCCGTGGCCGAGGCACTGGCGTGGGCCGAGCACGGCCGCGGCCGGATGCACGAGCTGTTCACGGTGGACGCCGGGAATGACCTGGCCGAGCGGGCGAGGCGCGCAGGTGTCGCCGTCTCGCATGTGACGGAGCGCGCCGCGGCAGGGCTGTCGGAAACCGTTACGCCGCAGGGCATCGTCGCGGTATGTGACCTTGTGACCGTGCCGTTAACGGAGGCCTTGCAGCAGGGCGGGAGGCTGGTCGCGGTATGCGTCGGCACCGCCGATCCCGGCAATGCAGGCACCCTGATCAGGGTGGCCGACGCCGCGGGCGCGGACGCTGTGATCTTCGCGGGCGAGGGCGTCGATCCGCACAACGGCAAGGCTGTGCGGGCCTCCACGGGGAGCCTGTTCCACCTGCCAATCGCCAGGATTCCCGAACCTCACGATGCGATCACCGCATGTCGGGGGGCCGGTCTACGGCTGTTGGCAGCGGACGGTCATGCCCGTGATGATCTCAACGTGGTCGATCTCGGCGTGCCGACGGCATGGTTGTTCGGCAACGAGGCACACGGGCTCGCCGCTGGGGTTCTCGACGCTGCCGATGCGGCGGTTCGGGTGCCCATCTACGGGGCGGCCGAGAGCCTGAACCTGGCCACCGCGGCGGCGGTCTGCCTGTACTCCAGCGCCCGCGCCCAGCACCCGCTGCGCACTGAGCCGGATACTGCGTGTGTGGCGCGGGGCACGATCACCTAGGATTCATCCGCTCCCGCCCACCGGTCCGGCCGGTCGTGCGGGTGCGCTCATCGAGACGGCAGCAGGAAGCCAGGAGTGGTACACCGAGCATGTCCTCAGCCAATGATCCGTATGACCCGAAGCAGGTCGCAGCGCTCGCGCCGGAGACGCTGAAGGCGGCGGCCTCCGAGGCCGTGGCCGCATTTACCGCCGCAGCCGATCTCGCGGCCCTCGCCGCGGTGAAGCCTGTTCATCTCGGCGAGAAGTCCCAGGTGCTCACCGCGCGAAGGGAGATCGGTGCGTTACCGCCTGCGGCGAAGGCCGACGCGGGTAAGCGCGTGAACGAGGCGCGGGCCGCGATCCAGTCCGCGTACGACGCCAGGCGCACCGAACTGCAGGTAGCGCGCGATGAGAAGGTGCTCCGACAGGAGACCGTTGACGTCACCTTGCCCTGGGACCGCCTGAAGCCCGGCGCTAGGCACCCGATCCCCGCGATTTCCGAGCGGATCGCGGACGTTTTCGTCGCGATGGGTTATGAGGTCGCGGACGGTCCGGAGCTGGAGACCGAATGGTTCAACTTCGACGCGCTGAACTTCGGCAAGGACCATCCCGCCCGCACCACCCGCGACACCTTCTACGTGGCACCGGCGAACTCCGGGCTGGTGCTGCGAACCGAGACCTCGCCGGTGCAGATCCGCGGCTTGCTTGAGCGGGAACCTCCGGTGTATCTGGTCGGGCCGGGCAGGGTGTTCCGCACCGATGCGCTTGACCCCACCCACACCCCGGTGTTCCACCAGGTCGAAGGCATCGCGGTAGACAAGGGCATCACCATGGCCCACCTGAAAGGCACGCTGGACGCCTTCGCTCGCGCGCTGTTCGGGGAAAGCTCGCGTACCCGCTTCCGCCCACATTTCTTCCCGTTCACCGAGCCGTCGGCCGAAGTCGATGTGTGGTTCGAGGAGAAGAAGGGCGGCGCGGGATGGGTGGAGTGGGGTGGCTGCGGCATGGTCAATCCGCATGTGCTGCGCACCTGCGGCGTCGACCCAGACGTGTACTCCGGGTTCGCGTTCGGTATGGGCATCGAGCGCACCCTGATGTTCCGCAACGGCATCGCGGATGTCCGTGACCTCATCGAGGGTGATGTGCGCTTCACCCGCGCGTTCGGAACGGAGGCCTGATGCGGGTTTCAGCGAGCTGGTTGGCCGAGCACCTGGAGCTTGGCGAGGACGTCGGCATCGACACATTCCCCGACGCGTTCGTGCGGCTGGGGATGGAGGTCGAGTCCGTAACCGAACTCGGCGGGGTGAGGGGTCCGGTTGTGATCGGCAGGGTGGCCGAGATCGAGGAGCTGGCGGGTTTCAAGAAGCCCATCCGGTACTGCCGCGTCGAGGTCGGCGAGGACGATTCCGGCGAGCCGCTGATACACGGCATCGTCTGCGGAGCGTCGAACTTCGTGGAGGGCGACCTCGTGGTCACCGCGCTGCCGGGCGCCGAGTTGCCCGGCGGGTTCGGCATCTCCGCGCGCAAGACCTACGGCAAGACGTCCGAGGGCATGATCTGCTCCGCGTACGAACTGGGGCTCGGCGACGACCACAGCGGGATCCTGGTGCTGGAAGGTGGTTTCGCCGAACCGGGCACGGATGCGATAGAGAAGCTTGAGCTGCGGGACACGGTTATCGAGCTGGAGATCACCCCCGACCGTGGCTATTGCCTCTCGGTGCGCGGGTTGACAAGGGAGCTCGCCTGCGCGCTGCGGTTGCATTACGGCGATGCCGCCGCGGTGGACCTGCCCGCAGCGGAGGGCGACGCCTGGCCGGTGACCGTCCAGGACAGCCACCGCTGCCCCCGGTTCGTGATGCGCAGGGTAACCGGTGTCGATGCGAGCGCTCCGACGCCATGGTGGATGCGCCGCCGCTTGATGCTGGCGGGTATCCGCTCCATCTCCCTCGCCGTCGACATCACCAACTACGTGATGCTGCAGACCGGCCAACCGCTGCACGCCTACGACGCGCCGAGGCTCAGCGGCGGTATCACCGTGCGTCGGGCCGAGCATGGCGAGAAGCTGACCACCCTGGACCAGGTGGAACGCGCGCTCGATCAGGACGACCTGCTGATCTGTGACGAGAGCGGAGCGATCGGGCTGGCGGGCGTGATGGGCGGCGCCATAACCGAGATACGCTCGGACTCCTCAGACATCCTGCTGGAGGCGGCGCACTTCGAGCCGACGTCCGTAGCGCGCACCGCGCGGCGCCACAAGCTGCCAAGCGAGGCGTCCCGCAGGTTCGAGCGGTACGTCGATCCCGCCGTCGGTCCCGCCGCACTGGAACTCGCGGCAAGGTTGCTGCACCGCTACGGCGACGGCGATATCGAGCCGGGCCGGACCGAGGTCGGTGACCTGCCGCAAGCCGCGGCGATCTCGATGCCGATGAACCTGCCGGATCGGGTGGCAGGCGTCTGGTACAAACGCGGTGTCACGGCGGGCAGGCTGACCGATGTCGGTTGCCGCATCGAGGTGGACAGTGCCCCTGACGGCACCCCGCTCGTGATCGCCACGCCGCCGAGTTGGCGCAACGACCTGACGCAGCCCGCCGACCTGGTCGAGGAGGTGCTGCGGCTGGAGGGCTACGACACGATCCCCTCGCAGCTGCCGCCCGCGCCCGCGGGCCGTGGCCTGAACGCGGGGCAGCGACGTCGCCGCACGGTGTCGAGGGCACTGGCGGACTCCGGCTACGTCGAGGTGATGCCGTTCCCGTTCGTCGACGGTTCGGTGTGGGACGCGTTCGGCCTGTCCGAACAGGACAGTCGCAGGCGGACGGTGAAGCTCCTCAATCCGCTGGACGCGGCGGCCGACGAACTGGCGACCACGCTGTTGCCGGGGATGCTGGAAGCGTTGCAGCGCAACGTCTCGCGTGGGAACCGTGATCTCGCGCTGTTCGGAGTCGGGCAGGTGACTCAGCCCAGCGCCGCGCAGCCGCCGGTACCGGACGTGCCTGCGGGGATTCGCCCGTCCGAGGCGCAGCTCGCGTCGCTCCTTGCCGCGCTGCCCGCCCAACCGGTCCACGTCGCCGCAGTGCTCACGGGCAACCGGGAGTCCGGTGGCTGGTGGGGCAAGGGCAGGCAGGCGACCTGGGCGGATGCCGTGCAGGCCGCGCGGCTCGTCGGGCGGGCGTCAGGTGTCGAGCTCACGGTCCGGGCCGTCGAGCATCCGCCGTGGCACCCCGGCAGGTGCGCGGAGTTGCTGGTCGACGGCCTGCGAATCGGCCATGCCGGCGAACTCCATCCCACGGCGATCGAGGCGATCGGGTTGCCGGAGCGGACGGTGGCCATGGAGTTGGACCTGGATGCGATCCCGCTGATCGAGCGGCGCCCGGCCCCGACGGTGTCGCCCTACCCGCCGGTGCTGCTCGATGTCGCGCTGGTGGTGGACGTCAAAGTGGCAGCCTCACGTGTCGCCGCGGCGCTGCGCGCCGGTGGTGGCGAGCTGCTCGAAGAACTGTCGCTGTTCGACGTGTACACCGGTGACCAGATCGCCGAGGGCAAGCGCTCGATGGCCTACTCGCTGCGTTTTCGGGCCTCGGATCGCACCCTGACCGTGGAGGAAGCGGCAGCCGCACGGGACGCGGCGGTGGCAGCCGCGGCCGAGCGTTACGGCGCGGCCCTGCGCGCCTGAACAGCCGGTGCACGATTGGGGTCGCTTCAGCGACGCAATCGTGCACCGGGTGGAAGCGGCAGTGGGTACCGCTCAGGCCGGGATTGTCAGGCGCGTCGGGCCGGTGCTTTCCGCGAGCTGGTACTCCTCGCGGTGCAGATCGGCCAGGTGCAGCGCGGTTACCCTCGGCCGAATCCGGTCGAGGTTCCAGGAATCGATCAGCGGCAGCGTGCGGGAGCGCATCTCGTTGCGGATCAGGGTGAAGGAGTCGACAGGGTCGGCTCCGACCCGCCCGAGCAATACCCACCACGCCCATGCCGCTGCCGCGGCGTTGGCCACGAAGTCGGGAACCACCGGGATGCCGCGGCGGGTCAATATCGACTCCGCGTCCGGCGTCGTGGCCGAGTTCGCGGCTTCCACCACGAGCGTGGCCGCGACGTCTGCGGCATTGTCGGCGGTGATCGCATACGACGTCGCCGCCGGGATCAGGATGTCGGCGGCGACGCCGAGTACCGCCTCCCGGGGCAACCGCTGTACCCGCTCGGGCACTGTGGAACGGTCGATCTCACCGAACGCGTCGCGCGCGGCGAGCAGCGCCGGGATGTCCAGGCCGGCTTCGTCGTACAACGCGCCTGCCGCGTCGGCTACCGCGACCACCCGCAGCCCTGCCTCGTGCAGGTACCAGGCCGCGCCGCCACCCATGGTCCCGATGCCCTGAACCGCGACCGTGGTGGCCGCGGCCTCCCACTGCCAGGCATCGATGGCACCGAGGCAGCTTTGTGCCACGCCGTAGCCGCCGACGACGTCGCCGAGCGCGTAGCCGCCGGGCACGGGCGCGTTGAGCGCCGCGTGTACCCGGCGCAATGTGGCATCAGCGTCAGGGGAACGGCTGATCGCGGCGTGGTAGGACTGGTGCATCCCGAGTTCGGCGAAGATGTCGTCGATGAGGTGTTGCGGGACGCCGAGGTCCTCAGCGGTGACCCAGGCCGCGTCCAGCCAGGGGCGCATCGCGGTCAGGAAGCGCGCCAGCACACCTCGTGCCTGCGGATCCTTCGGGCTGCAGTCGATGCCGCCCTTCGCGCCACCGACCGGCAGATTGAACACGGCGGCCTTGGTCGCCATGCCGCGCGCGAGGTCCTCCACCTCCGACATCGTGCAACCCGCCCTCATGCGGGTGCCGCCGGTGGCGGCACCCGACACCAGGCTGTGGATCACGAGATACCCGTGCTTGCCGGTAACCGGGTCCGTCCACGTCAGCCTGACCAGTGGCTCGTCGTCGGCAAGTCCCATGGTGCCCTCCCCACAATCGTTGCGCTGGGTCGCCTCTCAACTCCAGTGTCGGAACGAGATAGCGCAACGTCCAGTTAGGAATCCTGGACTGCTTGGTGTAGCGCTGGTAATCATTCAGCGCTCCGAGGCCATACGATGACGGCGTGGAACTGGCGCTGCACCGTTTGCGCATGCTGCGCGAGCTGGCCAGACGGGGAACCGTCACCGAGGCCGCGGCCGGACTGCACTACACGGTCTCGGCCGTGTCGCAACAGCTGGCGCTGTTGGAGAAGGATGTCGGCGCACCGTTGTTCGAGCGCGTCGGCAGGAGGGTGCGGCTCACCGAGTTGGGCTGGACGCTGGCCGGGCACGCCGAGGAGATACTGGCTGCCGAGGAGCGGGCCAGAATGGCGATGGAACAGGCGCAGGAGAACCTGGCAGGCAAGCTGACCGTCGGGGTGTTCGCGACGGTCGCGGCGGGCCTACTGCCCGAGGTGCTCACAGACCTCGCTGCAGGCTATCCGGGCCTCAGCGTCATGACGAGGGAAGTGGATCCGGACAAGGCACCGAACGCGGCGCGCAACGGTGATATCGACGTCGGTTTCATGATCGATTACCCGGACGCGCCGATGGCGGCCAACGGCAGCGTCGAGCTTGTCGAGGTTGGGCGCGAGCGGATACATCTCGCCGCACGCAGCGGGGTGTTCCCGGCCGGCCGCGTCGTGGAACTCGCCGAGCTGGCTGGGGCGTCCTGGATACTGTCCTCACCGGCCAGCCACTTCGGGCGGGCGGTGCGCGTCGCCTGCAAGCGTGCCGGATTCGATCCCGGGATCGTGCACGAGGTGGACGAGCAGGCCACCGCGATGGCGATGGTGGCCGCCGACCTTGGCATCACCCTCGTCTCCGATCTCGGCCTGGCATTCCGGCCCGCCGGCGTGGACGTGCTGCCGCTGGCGGGCGGGCTCACCCGCAATGTGGCTGCGGTCTACCGGCCCAGCGCGCTGCGCAGGCCCGCGCTGCAGGTCTTCCTGCGCGCCACTCGCGCCGCCGCGGCTCGGCTGGAGATCGCTAGGGGAACGAGCATCGAAGAGCAGCAGGTCGTCAGGTGACCGGGTGCGGGTGTCCCGCTGAACACTGGAGGATTCCCGGCGAGCGATGATGGCGGAGCTTGCGGAGTGGGCTTGCCGGGTCCGACCGGGTGCTCGGCGAGGTGGGTAGGTATTTCGTGCAGTGCGTCGCCGAA
>JBOHEL010000169.1:0-9411 GCA_050700995.1 Sciscionella sp.
GTCGGTCTCACACAGGCGCTCCATCCGTCGCGAGGAGGACACCCCGTGGGCCATGGCGTAGACGAACAACGTCAACACCATGTCCGGGTCGTAGCCGCGCCGCCCGACGCCACCAAGTTTGGCCAACTACGCGGGAATGGAGGACCAACTCGGCGCGCTCGGGATCGTGCTGAATCTCCTGGTTTTATGGAACACCGTCTATATCGATGAAGCACTGCGGCAACTTCGCGCCCAAGGCTACGAGGTGCGCGAAGAAGACGTCGCCAGATTGAGCCCCTTCATGAGGCAACATATCAACGTGCACGGCCGATACTCGTTCTACCGTCCCCCGGCCTGCAGTGGGTTCCGCCCGCTGCGCGACCCCGAGGCGCCGGACGACCCGGACGGCGAAGACTGACCCATCGTCATGGGCGTGCCCTGGTGCTCGGGACAGACCAGCCGTGGAGAGGTCTGCCATCCCTGCTCGGCGAGCCACCGTCGCACCGCAGGCGCGAGACTCTCCTCAGTGGTGGCCTCGGCCAGGGTGCCGACCAGCAGGGGCCCATCCCCGCAGACGTCGCACACAACGGTAGCGACCTGATCATGAGGCTGGCAAGCCGCGCAGTGCCACCGTTGCGCGACTCCGCCCGCCCCGGCCGGGTCGGGGTAGAGCCAGGTGACAGCGAGGTCGTGGCGCTGCTGGCGTGCTTCCTCGGCGGCGGCAGGCTCGTGCCCACACGTCGGGCAGGCCCGGCCCCGCCGCGGCGGCTCTGCCCGTACCGGGCCCGGCGTCGCCGCAGCGGCGGGACCGACGTGCGCGTCATAAGTGGCCAGCGCCCGATACAGGGTGGAGCGCCCGAGCTGCAGGTGCTTGGCGATCGCGGCTACCGGCTCGCCGCGCTCGCGCCGGACCAGGGCCACCGCCAGGGTGTCGTCATCGACCATCGCCGGGCGACCGCCCTTGCGGCCCTGAGCCTCGGCCGCGGCCAGACCATCCATAGTGCGCTCGTGGATAAGGTCGCGTTCCATCTCGGCAGCCATCGCCGCGACCAGGAACAACATCTTGTCGGCGATGGTGGACCCGGTGGGCTGGTGCAGCCCGGTGCAGATGCCGGACAGGATCTCCAGGTTGACCTCGCTGGCGTGCAGCTCGTCCTCAAGCAACACCAGCAGCTCCTTCATCGAACGGGCCACCCGATCCGGTTTATAGATCACCAGCGTGTCCCCGACCTGCAGCCGCCCCAGCAGGGCGCGCAACTTCGGCCGGGCCCCGCGGGTGCTGGCCGTCTCCACGACCACCTCCCGACAGTCGGCCGCCACGAGGGCGTCCAGCTGCAGCTGATGATCCTGCGAACGTCCGGACACCCGGGCATAGCCGATCCGGACCGCGTTGGAACGCGCCACCGCCGCATGGTCCCGCAACCCATCCCGAAACACCAGGCCGGCACACCAGTTCCGGGACGGGTTGCGGGACACGTCGACCTGGGCAAACGCGAACAGCTCGCCTCGTCCCGTTAACGATCGATTCCGGGACGATCCGGCGGTCTCGGTCAGCAGGATCCGCAGCCGGTCATCACGGCCTACTCGGCGATCTCACCCATGCGCCTCGTAGCCGCGTCCACCACCCGCCGGCTCGGACGTCCCCGCCCCCGCTGGCCAGCGCGAACGCTCACAAACGCCGGATCTCCTTCCAAATCTGTCCGTACCCCGAGGACGCACGACCGCTGGTTCGCCGCCGACGGCACCGTACGGGAGACAACAGAACCGGTCGGGGACGAGCCCCGACCTGCCGTGCGCCGTTAGGCCGACCACGGTGCACGGTCAGGGACGGACGATGTCGGCGATGACCTCGGCGTCACACCGTGAGCCGGTGGGCCAGCGCGGCGGCAGCGATGAGTGCGTCCCTGGCGCCTGCTCGCCGCCGACGGTCGCGAGCGGCGGCAGGGAGTCGGGGATTCCCGTGCTGATCGCACATGCAGCAGACCGCTAGCTACCCTTGCGGCTGGCCGTAGCTCTAGGATTGCCGGGCCGATTCGGATGGTTCCAGGAGTCTAGTCATCGGGGGTTGGTCAGCTTTCCTGACGTGCTGGATCGTCCGCGTCGAGCCACAGTTCCCATTCAACCTCGCCGTTCACGCGTAGCAGGGTGGGGCGCAGGCCGGCGGCGATCACGACGGCCGAGGATGCGCCGTGATCGGGATGGATGTGCGCTGTCACGCGCCGCACGCGGTGCCCTTTCATCCACTTGATCAAAGCCTGCGCCATCTCACGCGCGACGCCGTTGCTCTGCCAGGCGGTGCCCACGACCCCAGCGATCTCCGCGAGGAGCCCGTCGGGGCGTTCGGTGATACTGGCTTGCAGAGTGCCTATGGGCTGGTCGTCCCCGTGCCAATAAGCCACCCAGTTGCACCAGTGGACACCGGGTTCCGGCGCGCCGGCCAGCACCCGGCGGTACCGGGCGCGAAGTTCGTCGAGCGTATCGGGCTGCCCTCCGATGAAGGTGTGCAGCGCGGGATCGGACAGTACGTCCACCAGCGCGTCGGCATGGTTCTCCGCGAGCGGTACGAGATCAAGACGCCGCGTGTCGATAGGTTCGGCGATGATGGTGGGCATGCAATCGCCTCCTCAGCTGCGAGCGGGAGTGGCCAGGGCTTCGCTCGACGTCGCGGCGTACTTGGACGCGGGCAGCCTATGGATCTTATCGCGGATTCGGACTGCCGCCTCCCGGTAGGTTGGTGCGCGCAGAACGTCGGCGACGACACAGCAAATGCCATCGGGGCCTGCGGTGACCGGGTCGAGCACGCAAGACACTCCGAGCGCGGCGCATCGGTCGGCGTTCAACGGCTGGTCCGCCCCAATCGGCAGCAGCACCAGCGGCACAGCGAAGGCCAAGGCACCGACAACGCTGCCCGATCCGGCGTGGCGACACGACGACATCACAGTGGGGGAGAAGGGATTCCTGCGGAATGAAGTCTTCGACGCGTGCGTTTGGCGGCGGGCCTCGCGACCTACCGTGACGATGATGTTTGCGTGCAGCGCCCCGAGGCCCTCCAGAACGCGCGAGAACAGGTCGCCAGATTCCTGATGGAAGACCGTGCCGAGAGTGAAGTAGACCGTGGGCCGGTCGGACCGGGCGGCGAGCCACCTGAGCGCGCCGGCCGTCGTCACATCGGGCTGGGCGTATCCGGCGGGCAAGTCGAGAACCGAGGGCCGAATGTGGTGGGCCGTCGCGGGCAGCGGATCACTTGCGGCGCGAAAACTCAGCTGCCACCGCGGCACCGAAGTCGACCTCGTCGCGGACAATGACATCCGCATGGCAAGGCTCAACTCGGTGAACACGCCGCGGCAGACCCGCTGCTGCAGCAGCCTGCCCAGGGCATCGGGATCGCTACCAGATAGCCGGGCCAGTTCGTCCACGGGCACGGACCCATCCGTCATCAGGTCGGCCAAATGCAGGGTGGCGGCCGTCCGGACCGCCATGGGGGTGACCAGATCGATCACCGGCGCCAGCACCTGCCACGCGGACGACTCATGCTCGTTGGGAGACCCGTCCTCGGTTGTCGCTAATGAGCGCCTCATTCGACGCGACCATGACCGCTGGGCCGGAATATCTCGCAGACGCGGTCCGCAGCTACGACTGGTCCGGTGTGCGACACGTCATCGATGTCGGCGATGGCACCGGCGCGTTGCTGGCCGCCGTGCTCCGTGCGCACCCTCAGGTGCGCGCGACCCTGGTCGATTTGCCCGACACCATCGAGCGAGGCCGGGAACACCTCCGCGCGAGCCTTGGACGGGCGCTGCGCGTTCTCTGGGCAGAGCTTCTTCGATGCGCTGCCCGCCGGTGGTGACGTGTACGTGCCCAGCAACGTGATACACGACTGGGGCGACGACGAGGCGACGGCGATCCTGCGCCGGTGCGCCGAGGCGGTTGGCGACCGTGGCCGGCTTGTCGTCATCGAGGACGGCGACCGGGCAATGGTCGCGGAGATGGACCTGCGCATGCTCGTGCCGTGCGGCGCCCGCGCACGCAGCATCGATGATTACACCGCGGTCGCGACCGCGGCAGGCCTACCGGTGGCCAACATCCACGCAACCCCGCTGAGTCAGGTCAGCATCGAATGCGTCCCCACTGGGGCTCGGATGAGCAAACGTGTCCAGCACCCAGGCGACCACTTCTGAGACGATCGGTGACAGGTCGCTGTGCGGACTGCATACCCCCAGTATCTCGGCTTTTCGCTGTGACCCCGGCGCGGCTCGCGAGACAGCGAAAACGCCGTCCGGTCAGCGGCGTGCGTGCCGTGCGCATCGCGCTCCTACACCGGAGGCCCGCATCGCGGGCGCGGCTCACCCGGTAAAGTTGGCACCGCGAGCCGGAGCCCCAGGGGGATTTCACGTGCTGATCACGCCCGAGCATGGGGTGCGTACCCGCCTGCGACAGGCATGGCCAGTGGCACCGAGTCGCGTCACCGTCCGCCGCACGGTCATCGTGTCGCTCGTCGTCACCGCTGCGCTGGTCGCCACCAACCTGCTCACCAGTGTCCACACGTTCGAGGACCTCGACGTGTACCGCAGCGGCGTGCTGGCCTGGCTGCATGGCGGTGACATGTACGGCAGGCTGCCGCCGCCGCGCACCGGCGTGCCGCTGCCGTTCATCTACCCGCCGTTTGCCGCGCTGGTGCTCAGCCCGCTGGCCATGGTGCCGTGGGGCGTGTCGTGGATTGCCATGGCCGCACTGTCGATGATGTCGCTGGCCGCTGCGCTGTACCTGACAGCACGCCGGGTGTGGGCATCAGGTGGCCGGGGCGGCGCTGCCGTCCTCGCCTCGGCGGCCCTCCCGCTCTCGCTGCTGCTAGACCCGGTCGCACAGACGTTCTGGTTCGGTCAGGTGAACATGGTGCTCATGGCGCTGGTCGTGTTGGACTGCCTGGCGCGGCGCCCGCGCTGGCCGCGCGGCGTGCTGATCGGCATCGCGGCGGCGATCAAGCTGACGCCTGCGGCGTTCATCCTGTTCCTGCTGCTGCGCAAGGACTATCGGGCGGCAGCTACCGCGTTGGGCACGTTCGTGGGCGCGGCACTGCTTGGCTTCGCCGTTGCTCCGGGCAGCTCATGGAAATATTGGACGGGCTCCGCCGGCGGTATCACCGGTTTGGCGGGCTCGCCCTTCGCGTCCAATCAGGCGATCAGGGGTGCCCTCGCCCGATTCCATCAGCTCCCCGCGGCGACGCAGTCGGCGTTGTGGCTCGCACTGTGCGTGGTGACGCTGGCGATCGCGACGCTGGCGATGCTCAGGGCGTTGCGTGCCTGCAACGTTGGTCTCGCGCTCGCATGCAACGCGGCGCTCTCGTTGCTGGTTTCGCCGATCTCCTGGGGACACCACTGGGTGTATGTGGCGCCCGCGCTGCTGGTGATGGCGGGGGAGGCGGCGCGCCTGCGAAGCCTGGGGTGGACCGTCGCCACCGGCGCCACCGCGGTGATCTTCGTACTGCACCCCTACCACTTCCTGCCGAAGGACCACGATCATGAGTTCGGCTGGAGCTGGTGGCAACACCTCATCGGTAACACCTACGGTTTGCTGAGCATCGGCCTGTTGACGGTATTGGCGTGGCCGGAGCTGCGGCGGGTGCGTGCCCGGCGCGCCGCACGGCGAGACACCTCGGTGCGCTGAGGACCGTCGGGCGACGCACCGGCTGGCTGCGCACGAGACATATCCTGCTGTGGCAAAGATCCGGCGAACGAGGGGTGGCGGCATGCGATTGCGCACCGTTGAACTGGGCGACGTCGACGCCTACGTCAGGATGCGCTGCGACCCGGCCATGATGGCCGAACTCGGTGGCCCGCTGCCGCGCGAGGGCATCGACGCGAAGGTCCAGCGCGATGTCAGGGACGCGGCGGCGGGCACCGCATGGATCAAGATGATCGTTCCCGACGAGGCCGCACCCGAGGTTGTGGCGGGCATGGTGACACTGTGGTCACACGAGGACGACGACGAAGGGCAGCCGGTGTCCGAAGTGGGCTGGATGGTGTTGTCGAAGTTCCAGCGGCGTGGACTCGGCAAGCTGGCCGTCCGCACGCTGCTTGACCACTCACGCGAAACGGCCCGCTGGGGTGTCGTGCACGCGTTTCCTGGTAAGACGAACGCCCCTTCCAACGGTATCTGCCGCTCCCTCGGCTTCACCTTTGTCGACGAGCGCGACGTGACCCTCAACGACCGGGTCCTGCGCAGCAACCACTGGATGATCGACCCTCGCACCGAGCTGCGGTGAGCCCAGCCGGTGCGCATGGCCGATCACCGCCGCCCGGTCGTCCTGACCGCACTGTCGTGGAAACGTTGTTGCGCCACTGCTAACTCGCGCTCGCCCTCGGCGCGATCGGCCCAGCCAGCCGCCGTCACCGCTTTACCCGGCTCCAACGTCTTGTATATTTCGAAAAAGTGTTGGATCTCCAGACGGTGAAATGCTGGCAGGTGGTGGATGTCGCGCAGATGTTCCAGGCGTGGATCGTTCGCCGGAACGCAGATCAGCTTGTCGTCACTGCCGTTCTCATCGGACATGCGAAACATGCCGATAGCTCGGCACCGAACGAACACGCCCGGATACAGCGGATCGCCCTCCGTGATCACGAGCGCGTCGAGCGGATCATCATCGCTGGCCAGCGTGTCCTTAACGAAACCGTAGTCGCTCGGGTACTGAGTCGAGGTGAACAGCGTCCGGTCCAGGCGCAGACGTCCCGTCGCCCGATCAACCTCGTACTTGTTGCGGCTCCCTCGGGGGATCTCGATCAGAACGTCGAACTCCATACCATGTCCTCAACATACAGCCAACCGGCCGCGACCGGCGGCATCGCCCGTCGCCGTGATGACGCCACCGCGCCCGGTGCGGGAGAGCCACCGCGCACTTTGAGCGTAGATCACCACCGCGTGCCGGGCGATCCGGGCGACACGGCTCACCGCGCGAGAAAGGTTGCGAGGCCAGTTCAGCCAGGCCGAATCACCTTGAGTACGAACCCGACCAGGCACCCTGCTCAGCGTTCGGTACGATCGCGGTCGGTACCGGTGTCCGCTGGGTTGCCCTCTCCGCTCATCACGTCATCGGCATCGTGCGGTCCCGTGCTCTCCGGTTGTCGGCCGCTCGTACCGGCCATCAGGTCATCTGTCGACTGTTCGTGGTCCCGGTCGTTGTCCGGGCCCATGATCCCCATCATGATGCCTCCTTCACGATTGTGGCGCACTCCATATCGGATACCCCGAGACTCCGTTGCTTACACAGGAACGGGCTCTCCTGCCCCAGTTCTCGTCCTCCGCCCCGCTGCTCGCCCGGCCGAACCGGCCGCGGTCCGGCCAGTTTGGGTGTCACTCGAAAGGGGTACCTACGAGGACCTGAATCAAGGCGGAAGCCAGACGAACGCCGAAGCAACCGCCGTGATCTGTAGATGAGGCGAACACGACTATCCGCCCGTGTCAGGCGTTACCAGGATATGAGGAGATATCAGAGATATCGACCATGATAGTTTTGGGAATCATTCTTCTGATCATCGGATTTATCGTCGGAATACCAGTCCTCTACAGCATCGGTATCGCGCTTGCCGTGATCGGTGTCGCGCTGGCGTTGATCGGCGCGACGGGTCGTCGGATCGCCGGCCGTGCCCACTGGTACTGATCCGGTGTATGGGGCGCCTTCTGTCGACAGCTAGTCCCAGGATCACAGTCCCCAGATCTGGGCTTCGCATCATGTCGGGCTAGTTGCCTCGCAGTACCTGCCGCCTTCGGCGACGGGGGAGGGGAGTGGCGTCGCGGTTCGCCGCGGATAAGGTAGCCATATCAGCAGTGAACCTACCCAGGAGGTGAGACCCATTACCGCCGGATCAGGCTGGGTACTCCCACCTCACGACCGCGCCGTTCACTCGGCTTAGGTAGGCCAGGGTGAGAGTGCCCATCGGCATTCCGAAAAGGAGCTCTCATGTCGACTTCCACGTCCCCTGACCCTCAATCCGTCATCGTCACCAGGCTTCGTGCCGCAGGCTGTGTGTTCGCCGAGGACGAAGCGCACTTGCTCACATCCGCGGCGGAATCTCCAGCCGACCTCACCGCCATGGTCGATCGCCGAATCGCGGGCCTGCCACTCGAACACATCCTCGGATGGGCGCAGTTCTGCGGGCTACGGATAGCCGTGGATCCCGGAGTGTTCGTACCGCGCCGCCGCACCGAGTTCCTCGCCCGCGAGGCCATCTCCCTCGCACCGCCACAGGCTGTCGTCGTTGACCTGTGCTGCGGCTCGGGCGCCGTCGGTGCCGCGCTGGCCACGGCTCTCGACGGGATCGAGTTGTACGCCGCCGACATCGACCCCTCGGCGGCGCGGTGCGCCCGCCGCAACGTCGCGGCGGCCGGGGGACTGGTGTATGAAGGCGACCTCTACCAACCGCTGCCAACCACACTGCGCGGGCGAATCGACATCCTCGCCGCCAACGTGCCCTACGTGCCCACCGAGGCGATCGGGCTGATGCCTCCCGAGGCCCGCTTACACGAGCAGCGCGTCGCTCTCGACGGTGGCATGGACGGACTCGACGTTCTGCGACGGGTGACGGCCGCAGCGCCATCCTGGCTGGCACCAGGCGGACACCTGCTGTTCGAGACCAGCGTGCGCCAGGTACCGCAGGCCGTCGACGCGGTCGCCAGGAGCGGCCTGGTCCCACGGGTGGCTAGTTCCGAGGAACCCGCCGCCACCGTTGTCATCGGTACCAGGTCCGCCACACGCGCCGACGACGCGCGGTGAGAGGCCAGAAAGGCCGACCTCGTCAGTGCGAGCCTCGGTCGATACGGCGGCGGTCCAAGCATTGGCCGCATTGACGAGCGCCTCCCGAGAGATGTTCTCGAAGGCCGGCAGCTTGAGAAAATGGCGGGCGACCGTGAGGCCGAGGATGCTGCTGACGATCAGCGCGGCCCTCAACTCGGCATCGTCCACTGCGAATGAGCTCTTAACTTAAGGTTGGCAACGCGCTCCTCAAGGAACTCCCGCATGGATGCTTCGGGCCTCGCCGACGGCGCGGTAGCCAGGAGCGTCGCTGGGTTCGCGTCGACGTCGAGAAGCCTTCCGGCGAGGGGCAGCATGTGCTGGAGCGGGGCCGTATTCCGGGTTGCCGCGCACGGCGTCGTTGCGAAACCAAGCGGGCAGGCCGTTCCGGGCTGAGGCGGACTACGTCGCGGGCGTGTCGCCGAGGCCCAGGATGGCTCGCGAGCTGGCCTCGATGGCATCGGCCGCCCAGTCGGGAACCGCGGTCCGTACGTAGGGACGAATAAGTCCGTACGGGCACTCAATGGCAGCGACGCGCACCAAAGTGAGGTGCCGCGGGGTCATCCTGGCGTACCGGGCTCGAGCCAACTCGGCCAGTCGTGCGTGCAGCGCGTCGTTGACCGTGCGCACCTCTTCCAGGCAGGGCT
>JBOHEL010000170.1:0-9322 GCA_050700995.1 Sciscionella sp.
CACCGAACATCGCCAAGATCGAGGTGGCCACTCTAGGGGATGTCCGCCGCGCGAAGCTGTACTACCTGCGTGACTTGCGTGGTAAGGCAGCGAAGATCAAAGAAAAGCGCCACGCCCGTTCGTCATCCTGAACCGCCTCCCTGTTCGGTAATCGATGGACTCAGCTAGCCTTGGGTCGTGGCCGAGCGGATGAAGTCTGGGGGCGGGCGGCACCGCAGGACGCGAGAGGATCGACCAGGCGTGAGTTCTGAGCGCACCGACGACGCGGAAACGACCCAGTTCGCCGCGGTATCCGCTGCTCCCGACGACAAGGTCGCGCCAGAGGAGCCGCAGGACGACAGCGAGCAGGACGACGGCAAGAAGCAGAAGAAAAAGGGCTCCTTCTGGAAAGAGCTACCGATCCTCATCGTGATCGCGCTGGTGCTCACCTTCCTGATTCAATCCTTCCTCGCGAGGGTCTATGTGATCCCGTCCGGCTCTATGGAGCAGACGCTGCACGGGTGTCCAGGATGCACCGAGGACCGGATCATCGTGGACAAGGTCGTCTACGACTTCCACGACCCTCGGCCTGGCGATGTGGTGGTGTTCAAGGGTCCGAAGGGCTGGGACCAGACAGAGTTCACCGTGCAGGGGTCCTCGAACCCCGTTGTTCACTGGCTGCGCCAGTTCGGTGCCGCGCTCGGGCTTGCCAAACCGGACGAGTACGACCTCGTCAAACGCGTGATCGCGGTCGGTGGCCAGACCATTTCCTGCTGCGACACCCATAACCGGGTGACGGTGGACGGCAAGCCGCTCGACGAGCCGTACGTCTACTTTCAGCCTGGGCATCCGAACCAGCCAACCCCGCAGGGACCAGCCAACTACCCCGATGTCGGCAGGGCAGGCAAACAGGCGTACTTCGCGCCCGTGACGATACCCAAGGGCGACATCCTCGTGATGGGCGACAACCGGAACAACTCGGACGATTCCCGATACCAGAACGGTGGCGGGGTCAACGGACTGGTGCCACTGGACAACGTGATCGGTAAGGCCCGCGCCATCATCTGGCCGCCATCGCGCTGGCAGGGCATCGGGGATCACAACCCGCAGCAGCAGGCGGTCGCGATGGAGGCCCCTGGGTGGACGGAAGGTGTGCCCGCCGGGCTTGGCGTCGCCGCGACCTTCCCGGTGTTCTGGAGCGGCAAGCGGCTCCGCAGTGCGGTGCGTGAGCGCAGGTCGAAGCGAGGGTGAGCTCGCCGGCGCTCCTCCCGCCGCGTGCCGTGGTTCGCCGAGATACCGGCAACTGGGCCTTGCAGGGCGCGCTGCACCGGCGTGGTCTCGGCCCGGTGGCCGGGGTGGATGAGGCCGGGCGCGGGGCTTGCGCCGGACCGCTGGTCGTGGCGTCGTGCGTGCTACGGCCGAACGACGGCCGCAGCCTGGCGGGCTTGACCGATTCGAAGTTGCTCACCGCGACCGCCAGGGAGCGGATGTATGAGATCCTCCGTCGCAGGGCGCTCGACTATCAGGTTGTCGTGGTACCGCCGGACGAGGTCGATGCCAGGGGCGTGCACGCCGTGAACATCGAGGGTATGCGTCGCGCGGTGGCCGGGCTGGCCGAGCACCCCGGCTACGTGCTCACCGACGGTTTCCGGATCCCTGGGCTCACCGCACCGAGTGTCGGGGTGGTGCGTGGCGACCAGGCTGCCGCGTGTGTCGCCGCGGCATCGGTGCTGGCCAAGGTCACCAGGGACCGCATAATGGCGGCGTTGCATGAGCGGCTGCCCCGGTACGGCTTCGATGCCCACAAGGGTTATTGCACGCCGACCCATACCGCGGCCCTGATGCGGTACGGCCCGAGCAGCGAGCATCGCTGGTCGTATGCGAATGTAGCCGTCGCAGCCGAGGCACACGGTGCGCGAGCCCCGCGACCGGTTCAGCGCAGTGTCCGTAGCGTCACCGCAGCCGCGATGGTCCAGAATGGGGACCTGGCAGGCACAGCAGGAGGAGGAGCGCGGACCCCATGAGTGCGGAGGATCTCGAAAAGTACGAGACCGAGATGGAGTTGCAGCTCTACCGCGAGTACCGCGACGTCGTCGCGCAGTTCACCTACGTCGTGGAGACCGAGCGGCGTTTCTACCTGTCCAACGCCGTCGATGTGCAGGTGCGCAACGGTGAGGGCGAGGTCTATTTCGAGGTTCGAATGTCTGACGCGTGGGTGTGGGATATGTACCGTCCGGCACGTTTCGTGAAGAACGTTCGGGTCATCACCTTCAAGGACGTGAACGTCGAGGAGCTCGACAAGCCCGAGCTTCGGTTGCCTGACGAGGGCCCCTTCTCGACCTGACGGCTGCCGCGGATATCGCGGTGTGCCGTGAGCGTTTCCGCCACCCAACCACCGCCATCTGCGGCCACGAGGGTCGCGGTGCCGATTTCCGCTCACATCGGCCCTCCACTACCTGTGGCCGGGTTATTCACACCACACGTAGTTATCCACAGTTCTGGAACTGACCGTGGCGGCCCACTCGCTCACAGGTCATCGTCGACGCATGGCGGTACGACGAACAGGACGGTGGTGGCCGTGGCGACGGCACGGGACTCAGATGCCAAGGAACTTGGGCGCAGGGGTGAGGAGCTGGCCGTCGGCCACCTGCAGGACCAGGGTCTGGTGGTGCTGGCAAGGAACTGGCGCTGTCGGCACGGCGAGCTGGACATCGTTGCGACCGATGGGCGCTGCCTCGTGGTGTGCGAGGTGAAAACCAGATCGGGTACCGGCTTCGGAACCCCGGCAGAGGCGGTAACGCCGGAGAAGCGGGATCGCCTGAGGCGGTTGGCGAACGCCTGGCTCGCGCACTACCGGATCGGCTGGTGCGAGGTGCGCATGGACATCGTTTCGGTGTTCTGGCCACGGGCCGGCGAGCCGAGCATCGAGCACCTGCGGGGTGCGTTCTGATGGGCCTTGCCAAGGCGTGGTCGGTTGCGCTGCTCGGCGTGGAGGGTGTCGTCGTGGAGGTGGAGGCCGATATCTCCTCCGGAGCTCCAGGCGTGCGGTTGATGGGATTGCCGGATGCCGCGCTGCGGGAGTCCAAGGATCGAGTGAAAGCAGCGGTTCGCAACAGCGGCAGGCACTGGCCGGGGCGGCAGATCTGCCTCGGCCTGTCACCGGCCGCGTTGCCAAAGGCCGGTTCGGGTTACGACCTGGCGCTCGCGGTTGTCGCGCTGGCGGCAGACGGGCAGGTCTCCGACGAGGCGCTCGGTGACACGGTGTTACTGGGTGAACTGTCACTCGATGGCAGGCTGCGGCCGGTGCGGGGAGCGCTGCCCGCACTGTTGGCCGCGCGTCGTGCGGGTCTTCGCCGGGCGATCGTGCCGGTCGAGGTGTTGACCGAGGCGGTGCTGGTCTCCGGTGTCGAGGTGCTGGGTGCTGGCACCCTCAACGATGTGCTCGGGTGGCTGGATGGCGCGCCGGATCCCCTGCTCAAGCCGGAGCCCGCGCAGCCACCTCCACAGGGTGACGGCCCCGACCTTGCCGACGTGATCGGTCAGCCAGAAGCCCGCTGGGCGCTGGAGGTGGCTGCCGCGGGCGCGCACCACCTGCTTCTGGTCGGTCCGCCAGGAACCGGCAAGACGATGCTCGCGCGGCGGCTTGCAGGTTTGTTGCCGCCGCTGAGCAGCGAGGCAGCACTTGAAGTCACCGCCATCCATTCGGTCGCCGGGCTGCTGAGTCCGGACCATCCCCTGATCACGACCCCTGAAGTGGTCGCACCACACCACACGACCTCGGTTGCGGCGCTGGTCGGCGGCGGAAGTGGGTTGGCTAGGCCAGGCGCGGTGAGCCGGGCGCACCACGGGATCCTGTTCCTGGACGAAGCGTGCCAATACGGTGCGCAACGACTAGACGCGCTGCGCACGGCCTTGGAGGAGGGCGAGGTTCGCCACGCCCGCAAGGACGGCATCGTGCGCTACCCCGCGCGGTTCCAGCTGGTGATGGCGACGAACCCGTGCCCATGTGCGCCTGCAAGGGACGTCGACTGCGTGTGCTCGCCGAGCTCGCGGCGGCAGTACCTCGGTCGTCTTTCGGGGCCGTTGCTGGATCGGGTCGATCTGCGGGTACGGATGCGGCCGATCACCGCCATGAGCTACGCGGACGTCGGCTCGCCCGAGTCGACGGTCGCGGTGTCGCAGCGCGTGCGCACGGCGCGCGGGAAAGCAGCCGATCGTTGGGCGCCCTACGGGTGGCGGACCAACGCTGAGGTGCCAGGTCCGTCGCTCCGCAGGGAGTTCGGGCTGCCTGCTCGGGTCACCGCGCTGCTCGACCGCGGCCTCGCCTCCGGGGCGGTCACCGCTCGTGGGGTGGATCGATGCCTGCGGGTTTCCTGGACGCTCGCCGACCTCGCCGGATGCGATCGCCCGAACGCGGATCATGTCGCAGCGGCCTTGGAGTTCCGTGACCGGAGGGGGCTGCAGTGAGCGGCGAGCACAGCGAATTACGGCTGGCGAGGGCCTACCTGTTGCGGGTCGCCGAACCGCCAGCGAAGGCGGTGCTCGGCTTCATCGCGGACAACGGCGTTCTGGCCGCTGCCCGGCTGGTCCGGGAGGGCGCGGTTCCCGCCGAGGTCGGCGAGGAGACCGCCGCCCGCAGGGGGCTGGACCGGGCGGCGGCCGACCTTGAGCTGGCTGCCCGGTTGGGCGCCAGGTTGGTGACCCCGGAAGACGACGAGTGGGCCGACTGGCCGCTGGCAGCGTTGGACATCGCGGCGGCGCGTGGCGTCCGCTTGGCAGGTCAACCGCTCGCGCTGTGGGTCAGGGGCTCGGTGCCGCTGGTTGAACTTGCGGAACACGCGGTTGCGGTCGTCGGCTCCCGCGCCGCCACCGGATACGGCGAACACCTGGCAGCCGAGTTCGGGTACGGCCTGGCCGGAGCCGGGTTCACCGTGGTGTCGGGAGCCGCGTACGGGGTCGACGGCGCCGCGCACAGGGGCTGCCTCGCCGCCGGTGCGCCGACGGTAGCGGTGCTTGCCTGTGGCCTGGACGTCTGCTACCCGGCTGGCCACGCGGATCTGCTTGACCGGGCGGCGGGCGTCGGGGCGGTGATCAGCGAGTACCCGCCTGGCACGCCGCCCGCCCGTCACCGTTTCCTGGTCCGCAACCGTTTGATCGCGGCGTTGAGTGCCGGAACCGTGATCATCGAGGCGGCGCGCCGCAGCGGCGCGCGCAACACCGCCGCCACCGCTAGGGCACTCGGGCGCTCCGTGATGGCGGTGCCCGGCCCGGTGTCCTCGGCGATGTCAGCAGGTTGCCACGAGATGTTGCGTAACCAGGAGGCCACCCTGGTTACCGGTGTTGACGAGGTACTGGAAGAGGTCGGCAAGCTCGGAATCGACCTGGCGCAACGTCCTGAAGTGCGGTGTAGCGAGACCGATGGCCTCGACGGCCAGTCAATGCGGGTATTCGAGGCGATCACCAAGGGCGACGGGCGCAGCGCCGAGCGGGTGTCGCTGGAGTCCGGGGTCGAGCTTGGCACGGTGCGCGCCCTGCTGCCCGCGCTGGAGCTGGCGGGCTTGGCGCGACGTTGCGAATCGGGCTGGCGGCGTGCCGATGCTTGACCCGCAGGTGCGAGCGGCGCACGGTTGGTGGTCGTGGCAGGCAACCCGAATCGCCCCGATCTCCTGCGGTTGCGTGCCGAGCTTCCGGAACGCTGGCAGGCTGTGCTTGCCGAGTACGAGCGACACCTGCGGCTGGAACGAGACCTCTCCCCGAACACGGTGCGTGCCTATGCCGGCGACCTGGTCTCCCTGCTTGGAGCGCTGGCGGCGGCGGGGAGCCAGCGTGATCTCGGCGCGCTCCAGTTGTCGACCCTGCGCACCTGGCTGGCCGACCAGCGTGCCAGAGGCGCGAGTCGCTCCACCCTGGCGCGCAGGTCTGCGGCGGCGAGAACGTTCACCGCCTGGGCGCATCGCAAGGGTTACCTCCCGGCTGATCCGGGACTGCGGCTGGCAGGGGCTCGCCGCCACCGGACGTTGCCCACGGTGTTGCGACCGGAGCAGGCGAGTGGCGCGATGCGGGCGGCGGCCTCGGGGGCTGCCGAACAGGACCCGGTGGCACTGCGTGACCATGCGATGCTCGAACTGCTTTATGCGACCGGGGTGAGGGTGTCCGAACTGTGCGGGCTCGATGTGCTCGATGTCGACCGTGAGCGGCGTGTGGTACGTGTGCTCGGCAAGGGCGGGAAGGAGCGGGTGGTGCCCTACGGAGTGCCAGCCGAGCACGCGGTAGGGCGGTGGATCGCACTGGGCAGGCCCGCACTCTGCAACGCCAGATCGGCGCGGGCGCTGTTCCTCGGTGTGCGAGGCGGGCGGGTCGACGTCCGTGCGGTACGGCGCGTTGTGCACCAGGCCGTGGCTGCCGTGCCCGGTGCGGCCGACATGGGGCCGCACGGGCTACGTCACAGTGCGGCCACCCACCTGTTGGAAGGTGGAGCCGACCTACGTAGCGTTCAAGAACTACTTGGTCACGCTACGCTCGCTACTACCCAGCTCTATACCCACGTGACAGTCGAACGGCTGAAGGCGATCCATGACAGAGCCCACCCCCGATCCCAGTGATCGTGCAGCGGCTGGATCACGCACATTGACGGTGCCTGCCTCGGGCAATGGTGCCCATCCTGGGGCAGGGCGGGCATTCGGCCATGGCCAGCCGGACGGGATCCTCGGCGACGACGGCCGCACCGCGGACGACGTCGAGGCAGGCATCGTCGCATTGTGGCGGGCGTTCGGCCGGGCGCACGAGCAGGAGTTGCGCGACCGGCTGGTGCTGCACTACGCCCCACTCGTGAAGTACGTCGCCGGTCGCGTGGGTACCGGCCTTCCTGCCCACGTCGACGTGGCCGACCTGGTGCAGTCCGGCATCTTCGGTCTCGTTGACGCGATCGAGAAGTTCGAGCCGCAGCGCGGGCTGAAGTTCGAGACCTATGCGATGCAGCGCATCAGGGGCGCGATCCTCGACGAGTTGCGTGCGCAGGACTGGGTGCCGCGCTCGGTCCGGGGCAAAGCGCGTGATGTGGAACGGGCGCTCGAACGGCTGGGCGCCACGCTGCAGCGCAGCCCGACCGATTCCGAGCTGGCAATGGAGTTGGGTATCGGACTGGCGGAGCTGCACGGGCTCTATGCTCGCCTGCGGCTGACCAGCGTGATGGCCCTCGACGAGATGATCGGCCCGGATCGCGGAGATGCCTCGCTCGCCGAGACTTTGCCGGACGACGGCACACCGGACCCGGCGAGCAGGCTCGTCGACCAGGACAACCGCAGGCAGCTCGCGGAGGCTGTCGCGCGGCTTGCGGAACGTGACAGGGTAGTGGTGACGCTGTACTACTTTGAGAATCTCACGCTGGCGGAGATCGGCCGCGTCCTCGGTGTGACCGAGTCACGGGTGTCCCAGCTGCACACTCGCGCGGTGTTGCGGTTACGCAGCACGCTGGCGCAGTAGCCGGGACCGCCGTGCGTCAGCGCTCTCGCCACGGCAGCAGCCGCACCGCGCCCGAACCGACCAGGCGCAGCGGGTTGAGGTACCGCTGATCGCGGTGGGCGCCCCAGTGAAGGCACACCAGGCCGGCTGGGCAGCCGGGGTGCCCCGGCAGTAGGTTTCCGATGAGCTGGCCGCCCACGACGTGCTGCCCGATGTGGACCGAGGGCGCAATCGGTTCGTAGCTGGTCCTGATGCCGTCGGGATGTTCGATCGCGACCAGGCTGCGATCGGCGAGGGGACCCGCGTAGATCACCCTCCCGTCGCCTGCCGCGAGCACCGGCGCGTCTGCGGCCGCGGCGATGTCCACCCCCCGGTGGCCGCGGCCGTACCGGCTGGCAGGCGGGTGGAACGCGCGCACTACGGGGTGCGGCGGTGCCAGCGGCCAGGAGAACCGGGTACCGGCGGGCCCTGCCTGCCGCTGCTGCCCGGTCGCCGTCGCCGGGCCGAGCAGCGCCAGGCAGACCATCAGGCAGAGCGCTCGCCACGCAAGGCGCCGGGGCTGGTGTGGTTCAAGCATGGGGTCGAGCGTCTCGCCTCCTGCGGTGCGCCGGGATCGGCCGAGCGGATCTGTGGATGAGTAGTGCGGCTGTGGATGAATACCGCCGCCTACCTGATCGATGGACAGCCCGGTGAGGGCGTCCTGAGGTGGGCGTACACTGGTTGGGCGCTGCGCGTGGTCCCGCGAGGGGTGCGCAGTGACTTCGCGTGCCAGCTATCTCGCCTCAGCGGCGAGCGGCGGTGTCCGACGGTCCCGGTGGCTCACGGCTATCGGGTTCGGGCTCGCGACTGGCACCAGGGCGACTGGCCACCCGGCTTGCCGCGACAACCGAACCCGCGAGCAGGCGACCGTCCGGCTCGCACGATCAAGTAAGAGGTGCAACCGGCCATGGCCGTCGTCACCATGAGGCAGTTGCTCGACTCCGGCGTACATTTCGGGCACCAGACCCGGCGCTGGAACCCGAAGATGAAGCGTTACATCTTCACCGAGCGCAACGGCATCTACATCATCGACCTGCAGCAGACGCTGACCTACATCGACCGCGCCTACGAGTTTATCAAGGAGACGGTCGCACACGGCGGCTCGATCCTGTTCGTCGGCACCAAGAAGCAGGCTCAGGAAGCGATCGCCAACGAGGCACTGCGCGTGGGCATGCCCTACGTCAACCAGCGCTGGCTCGGCGGCATGCTGACCAACTTCCAGACCGTGCACCGTCGGCTGCAGCGCCTCAAGGAGCTGGAGTCAATGGAGCAGACCGGCGGCTTCGAGGGGCGCACCAAGAAAGAAATCTTGATGATGACCCGAGAGAAGGACAAGCTGGAGCGCACGCTCGGCGGTATCCGCGATATGGCCAGGGTGCCTTCTGCTGTCTGGATCGTGGACACCAAGAAGGAGCACATCGCCGTCGGCGAGGCGCGCAAGCTGAACATCCCGGTGGTGGCCATCCTTGACACCAACTGCGATCCGGATGAGGTCGACTACCCTATCCCGGGTAATGACGACGCAATCCGGTCGGCTTCCCTGCTGACCAAGGTGGTCGCCGAGGCGGCGGCCGCAGGTCTGATCGCCCGTTCCGGTGCGCGTGCTGGTGGCGCGGACCGCACCAACGGCACGGACAAGTCGGAAGCTGTCGCCGACGCCGAGCCGCTGGCCGAGTGGGAGAAGGAGCTGCTCACCAACAGCGCCGAGCCCGCCACCGTGCCTGCCACGGAGGCGGCAGAGGCGGCGGCGCCCGCGGAGCCTGCCGGCGAGCCGACCAGCCAGGCCTGATCACCCCGGGTCCCAGATACCGAATCGTGGTGCCCGCGACCGGTTCGCGGGCAC
>JBOHEL010000171.1:0-9237 GCA_050700995.1 Sciscionella sp.
ACCGACCGCTGCCCGAGCACCTCCGGGCTCGGGCTGGACACCGCGGGAGTGCGCACCGATAAGCGCGGGTACGTCACGGTGGACACCCGGCTGCGTACCAGCAACCCACCGATCTACGCCGCGGGCGATGTGACCGGCGAGCCGGCGTTCACCCACGTGGCCGAGGTGCACGGCAGCATCGCCGCGACGAACGCGCTGCTGGCCCCGGTGCGCCGGATCGATCACGACACGATGCCGTGGGTGACCTTCACCGAGCCCGAGATCGCGCATGTCGGGCTCACCGAAAGCCAGGCGCGCGAACGCTACGGCGACGCCGTGCAGGTGCGCATGCTGCCCTACACCGAGCTTGACCGGGCGATCACCGAGGACGACACCGACGGCTTCAGCCACGTCGTGCTCGGCAAGCGCGGCAAGGTACTCGGCGCGACCATCGTGGCACCCCGCGCAGGTGAGATGCTCACCGAACTGGCAGGTGCGGGGCCCGCAGTGGCAGGCTGCGCGAGATCGCCTCCGTGGTACACCCCTACCCCACCTGGGGTGACGGTGTGTGGAACGCCGCCCTCGCCCAGCTCCGCCAGACCACCACGGCGCCGACCGTGACGCGGGTGACCGGCGCGGCACTGCGAGGACGCCGCGCGACCAGCCGCACCCACACCGGCCGGTAGTGGCGCCAACCCAGAGGGATGCATGCCTGATCACATTGTGGTGGGTGGTGGCTAGCTGATGCCATGCTACCGGTTCAACACGCACTCGGTGGCGCACAACATTATCAACGCAAGCGCTATCCCCCGGGGAGCTGCGGCTGTCCGAGGTCGGCCTGCACTACCGGGAAATGGACCCGTTCTCGGTGGCGGCGCATCGCGACGTGTCGATGGTGCGCTTCTACCGGCTTCTCCGGCCACTCCGGGCAGCGCGATCTACGGGCTGTGGCAAGCTTTCTACCATCAGGTCGAGCAGTGGCACGCGGTCGGCGGCGCCCAGGGCCTCATCGACGTGCTCACACGCAGGTTGGAATCCTATGGTGGGCGCTGGCGCACCGGCGCCGTTGTGGCACGGATCCTGCGCAACGGCGAGCGGGTCACCGGCGCGGAACTGGGATCCGGCAAGCACATCGACGCCACCTGCGTGATCACCGCGATCGACCCGGCCATCGCGCTGCTCGACCTGCTCAACCGGCCGTTGTCGGAAACGGCGGCATCGGCGCTGTGCGGGGTGCACCGTGGTAACGCGGTGCAGATGCTGGTATTGCCTGCAACCACGGCGCTGTCCGCCTACCCGGGCACGCAGCGCGGTGACTGGAACGGCCTGCAGTCCTACGTGGACACTCCGGCGGCGCTGGCGGATGGCTTCGCTGCGGCCGAAGCCCGGCGCCTACCAGATGACCCGGTACCCAGTAACGCCTTCACCCCGAGCGCGCTCGACGATTCGCTGGCCCCGCCCGCGTGTCACACCGTCTACCTGGCCCCCGTTCCAGTTACGCGACGGATGGCAGACCGCCCGCGAGCAGTTTGCCGAGCGGATGATCGACACCGTCGAGGCGCGGGCGCCCGGGTTGCGCGCGAGCATCGTCGGCCGGGCTATCCGTACACCGGCGGATATGGCACGCGAACTGCGCTGGCCCGGAGCACACCCGATGCACCTCGGTATCAGCCCCGACCTGCTCGGTCCGCTGCGTCCCACCCGGGCGCTGTCCGGGCATGGCACGCCGATGGCACGCCGATGGTGGGGCTGTTCGTGACCGGGGCCGGGCACCGCGCCCGTGGGGGGTATAGCGGGGTGTCCCCGGCCGCGCCGCCGCACGCGCGGCCCTAATCCTGGCGCCGCGGGCGCCGCCGGTGAACCGGCTATCCACGGGGCGCTTGTAGGGCGCTGACATAGTGCTCGGGGTCGGTGAGAAACGCGTCGCGGCACCCGCTCGAACAGAACAGGTAACGCTGCTTGGCATGCTTCGCGGTCGCGGCGGGTTGGGCCACGTCGACGTCCATACCGCACACCGGATCGCGGGCATGCACGAGATGGGCCAACGGATCGGCGGCGAAGGCGTTGTGGCACCCCGCAGCGCAGAAGTAGTACCGGCGGCCCGCGTAGTCCTCGCTGATCGCCGCCTCGTGGGGTTCAACGCTCATTCCGCACACCGGGTCGGTGGCGGCCTCGTTCTCCGTGTTCGACGCTGCTGTGGCCGCACCTGCCGCAAATTTGTCGGGGTCGGCGGCGAAGCGTTCCCGGCATCGGTCCGCGCAGAAGTAGAAGGTGCGTCCACCGCGCTCGGCGGTGGCCGGTGCGTTCGCCTTCTCCACCTGCATCCCGCACACCACATCGGTGGCGTAGCGCGCGCCGCCGCCGAAACGGGCGCGGTTGCGGTGCAGCCTGTAGATCCCGGCGAAGGCGAGCAGGGCGATGATGTTCAGGATCGTGGTGTAGTTCCAGTACACGCCGGTCGGCACCACCGTGGTCGGGTGCGTGGCGGGCACCAGCCCGACCGCCTTGAACAGGTACTCGGTCGCCAGGCCCGCCACCGTCATCACCAGCCAGAACCCCGCGAACAGCCGCAGCGCCATCCTGGCGCCGTAGAACTTCCGGTAGATCAGCACCAGCGGAAGCGTGATCAGGTCGGCGAAGATGAACGCGATCGTGCCCCCGAAACTGATGCCACCATGCCACAGCACCGCGGCCAGCGGCACGTTGCCGACACTGCACACGAAGCTGATCAACGCGATGAACGGTCCCAGCACCGCATTCTCCAACGAGGACCAGAAACCGTGCCCGGTGATGAACACCGCCTGCCACACCCCGGTCGGTACCCCGACCATAAGAAACCCGGCGATCAGCAATCCTCCGATGAGCTCCTTACGCAGCATGCTCAAGTCTGAGATCGTGTACCCTGCCGCATCGGCCCACGCGGCAGGGCTGCGCAACCGTTGCCGCAGCGGCGTGCGCTCCGCGTCCTCATCGGTCCGCGCCGCCGCCGCCAGCCGTCGCTGCGCCGCGTCCCGCATGCCCTGCGGTATCAGTCGCGGTAGCAGCAGTGTCAGCAGCACGATCATAATCGCGCCGCCGACGAACTGCGCGAGCGCGAACTGCCAGCCGACCAACAGCCAGATCACCAACCCGATCGCGACGTTGAGGTTCGTCGAGGCGAACATGAAGATCATCGCGGCGGTGAAATCCGCCGAGCGGGCGAACAATGACTTCGCCAGCGCACTGGCCGCATACGAACACGACGAACTCGCCGCACCCAGCAGCGACGCCGTGGTCGCCGTCCTCGCCGACAACCGCCCGAGGGTGCGGTGCATCGCCGCCCGCGAGACGAACGACTGCACGATCCCGGACAGCAGAAACCCGACCACCAACGCCCATAGAGTGTCCCACAACATGGAGAACGCCTCGGCGAAACCGCCGCCGATGATGTACCACGCGGTGCCCACGCCTCACTACCTCCCGTGCCGATATTCCTGCCAGATACCGCGCAGCTCGCCGATCACGAACCGCAGTCGCCCGAGCGGCGACGTCGAACAGTCCGGAAGCTCGCGCTCGTCGTCGTCGACAGCGGGGTAGCCCGGTGGTGTGCGTGGTTGCGGTGTGCCCGCGATCGCTCGCCTGCGCATGGGTTCGCTCCTCTGCAGGATGGCTCAGCGGTGCCGGAAGATGACGCCCATCAACTCGTCGTAGATCAACGGATCGCCACCGGAGATCGCATCGGTCACGCAACGCTCCAGGTAGTTGCGCATGACCTTCTTGGCCACCCCGTCCAGAGCCTTCTGCGCTGCGGCGATCTGGTCGAGCACGTCCGCGCAGTAGCGGCCTTCCTCGACCATCCGATCGACCCCGTACACCTGCCCTGCCACTTTAGCCAAGCGGCGTTTCAGATCAGCCCGAAGTTCCGCATCCATCATCGGTCGCGCCGCAGGCACGGTCGACGCCCCGTCGGTGATCGCCTGCCCGGTTCCGGTCTCCGGCATGTCTCGTTCCACGACGGCCTCCAACACGCTTCGCCATCTACTGACACTGTCAGTAATGTACCCGGTGGGGGTTCCTTGTGGTAACACGGTAGCCAGGCGCCCGCGTTCCCGCCCGCCGAGGTGAGCTTTCTTGAGACGGCGGGAGTGGCCTGCAGCGTGACCTGTTCGATCGGCGGGTCACGCGCCGGTGTTTCCTGCCTTCCACCGTGACCAGGGCATCGACCAGTCGCCGTAGAGGTCCCACACGGGGAGTTTCGGACCGCCGGAGTTAACCACCTCGACAACGTCGCCGAGGCCCAAGTGGCCGTAGAACCACTTCGCATTGGCGGCGTTGAGGTTGATGCAGCCGTGCGAGACGTTGCTGGTGCCCTGGGCGGAGACCGAGTCGGGGTTCTCGTGCACGAACGCGCCGTCGTTGGAGATCCGCTCCGACCACTTCTCGTGCGACCGGTAGTACCCAGGTTCGCCCTTGCACACGCCGTAGGTGCAGGAGTCCATGATGTAGTCGGGCTTCTTGAACGAGATCACGTGCATGCCGAGGTGGGTCGGTGTCTGCTTCTTGCCCATCGAGATCGGCACCGTCTTGACCCGCTTGCCGTTGTAGTAGATCGCCATGCTCTGCGTGGCTCCGCCGGCCCTGGCCGCCCAGGGATCGTGCGCCTTATAGGTCACCCGGCGGTTGGTCTCGCCGTACACGCCGTTGCCGAAGTCGACCCCGTAGATGTCGGCGCTGACCGTGATCGTGATGCCTGGTTGCCAGAACTTCTCGGGGCGGTAGTGCACGTTCTTGTCGTCGATCCACCACCACGCGCCCGCTTGCGGCGGGCTGGTGGTCACCTTCAGGTGCCGCTGCACCGCCGCCTTGTTCTTCACCGGGTAGCTGAACTGGTAGACGATCGGCTGGCCGATACCGACGCCGCCCTTGGCCACGCCCCCCGGGCCGGGATCATGTTTTGGGGTGGGCGGTTTCCCCGGAGGTGATGGTGGTTGACCGTGAAAATCTGCCTTCGGGTGTCGCCGCCGGTATTCTTGCTGGTCGCGGCGACGTGGTAAGTCGACCCGTAGCCGAGCGCCTGCGTGGTGGGGTTGATTGGCCGGCCCCCACCAGAAGCAAGCTCTGCCGCCGTCAGTGTCAGCGCGCCGGAAAGGCCGCGCCAGCTGCGCATCGCCATCGGTTGGGTACTCCATGCCCTGCGGGGTGCCCGATACACGGTCGGGCCGCCGTGCGGGAAACCCCGGCAACCCCGGGTTTGCTTCCATCCCGCGCGAGCGAATCCGTACCCGGTGCTGGGGCGCATACGCCCGGTGCCGGTGGGTCGCCGTCATCGGGTTCATCTCGATCGGGCGAGTACCACGGCGAACCGGGCCTGCGTGTCGGTCGACCAGTCAGCCACGTCGAAGCCCGCGTCGGCCTTCTGCCACCTGGCGAATGGGGACGCCGACAACGAGTGGATCGAGATGCGGCCGTCGATCAGCGGATCGCCGCCGGAGATCGCCTCGGTCACGCAACTCTCGATGGGGTTCCCGATACGGTAACCCGGTGAGCTCGGTACGGCATTCCCCGCTGGCGGGATCCGTTCGGGGCTGTGCACGATAGACGTGGTCACACGCCGGTTCCGCAGGCGGTTGGGAGACGACGATGGCGGTGATGACGATCGGGACGTTGTCCCGGCGCACGGGGGTGCCGGTGAAGGCGTTGCGCGACTATGAGGGTGCCGGGTTGATCTACACGGTGGGGCGCAGCGCGGGGAATTACCGGTTGTTCGACGACGAGGCGTTGTGGTGCGTCGGCGTGATCAAGGGCCTGCGAGCGCTGGGGTTGACGGTGGCCGAGATCCGTGGCTTCGTGGGAACGTGCCCGGACGGCAAGGAACCCACCGGCCCCGCACTGGCGGCGCTGCTGCAGACGGTGCGCGCCCGCACCCACGCCAGAATCGTGGAGTTGCAGCGGTTACTGGACAGGATCGGCGAGTTCGAGGCAGCCCACGCCGCCGAACTGGCCGGTGATGCAGACCTACGGACGGGCGATCCTCGCGACCGGAGGGCCTGAGGGTTGACCCTGCCCCCGGGGGTAGACCGTAGCGTCGCGGCCGAGGTGATGGCCATGACGTGGCAACGGACCGATTCCGCAGCCCCCACAAGTACGGAGCCGACGCAGGCTGATGCGACAGTGCGCTGCGGCGAGCACGGGGCACTCTATTTCGGTGCGGCGATCACCCTGCTGCTACTCGCACCGTACCTCTCGACCAGGGCCGAACTCGCGGTCGACGGCTTCGCCGCCCTGGCAGGCGGTGGCTGGTGCGCCGCGAACTTCTGGCGCTGCAGACACGCGCACTGCGTGATCACCGCAACCGGCTGGCTGACACTCACCGTATTCGCCTCCGTCGAGGCTGCCCTCGGTCACAGCCTGATCGGCGGAAACGAGCAACTGGTCTTCCTCGCCGTGCTGCTGCTCGCGCTGGCCTTCGAAGGCGCGTGGTATCTCACGCATGGCAGCAACGCCATCGTCTCGCCCGACGCCTCCACGGACAGGAGCACACGATGAGTAGACCCGATGCGGCCGCGAACTCCGAACAGACGCCGATGCGAGCCTCCGACGCTGAGCGCGCACAGATCGCGCGCGTGTTGCAGCAGCAGTTCATGGCGGGCCGGTTGGGCCTCGCCGAGTTCGACGAACGCACCCGAGCCGCGTATGCCGCGCGGACCCGCGCGCAGCTCGACGACCTCACCGAGGACCTGCCCGAACCCGCACCGCTGCCGACCGCGAGGCCGCAGCCAAGGCACGGCATTGGTGCTACTGCTGGTAGCTGGGCGGGTGTGAGGCCGCGCCACTGCTTACGGCTCGGTGCACGATCGGCCGCCGATCCAGGCGACCGGCCAACCCGTCGATCGCCAAGCTCACCGACCAAGTACAGGCCGGAGCCAACGCACTTCCGGACGCCGTAGCCAGCTCCTGGATCGACAGCTGCTCGACACGCTCGCTCGTAGGACCTACGCGCAACCACAAGTGGCTCATCCCGGTCCTAGGTGAGGACATCGCGAGCCTGACAGCTGGCTCACAACGTTGCGGCTAGCCGGTGATGCGGCCGCCACCGCTGAAGCCGTCGAAGATGGGCTGGACCTTGACCACTTCACCGGAGGTGGGTGCGTCGACCATCTCGCCGTTGCCGACGTAAATCCCATCGTGGTAGGCGGGAGATCCGAAGAAGACGAGGTCTCCTGGCTGCAGGTCACTGCGTGATACCGGCTGGCTCATCTGTTGTTGCGCCGCGGCGGAGTGCGGCAGGCTGATACCGGCATGCCGGAACGCCCACATGATCAATCCGGAACAGTCGTAGGTGTCAGGGCCCGCACCGCCCCACTGGTAAGGCTTGCCGCGCTGGCTCAGTGCGGCCTGCATCCCGATGCCGTATGCCCCTGAAGGGGCGAGGAAGACCCCCTGGTCACCGGGGCTGGCCAGGGCGTTGCGCTCGGCCGAGCTGAGCGCGTTCATGGCCGCTCTGACCTGAATAATCTTCGCTTGCAGCGCCTGCTTGCGTTGCTGAATCTGGGTCAGGAGTTTGTTGGCGGCAGTGGTGGCGTCCTGCGCGTGTTGTTGGGCGGCGCTGGCTTGCTGCTGCGCATGCTGCGCCTGAGTGGTCGCGGCGTTGAACTGCCGCAGAACGTCGTAGTTCTCCGAGGAGATGACCTGCAGAGCTGCGGCACGATCAAGAAAGTCGCTCGGCGAAGCTCCGGTCAAAAGCGCCGAGAACTGATTGAACCGCGCCCCCTGGTAGGAAGCGTCGGAAAGCTGATCGACCCGGCCGCGGAACCGCTGCTGCTGCGCCTGAGCCCGCTGCTCGACGCGGTGCGCCTGCGCGAGCTTGGCGGTCTCCTGGACCAGCTGCGCCCGCCTGGCCTGTAGGTCTGATTTGGCCGCGAGGTACTGCTCGTTGAGCTTGTCCGATTGCGACGACAGCTGTTGGAACTGCTGCACCGCGTCCGCGCTACTCGTCGGCGCCGCCATGGCGCGGGGGGCTGCTGCTGCCGGTGCCGAGACCAAGCCGACCGCCAAGGCCACCGCACCGGCAGCTGCTGTCACGCGCATCGTCCGCGTGAGACTGCTCAGTGAGCATGGGTAGCCGGTCCATCTGAACGTGACGGATCCCGGCAACCGTGCGCCTTCGGCGGCCGCCGGGGACTCCTGGGTGCCGCAGGTCACGGGCTTAGGAGCAGTGCGACCACTTCGCGCAGCAGGACTGCGGCGTCGACGCGGTCGTCGGGGCTGCGGGGGCGCCACCACCGTATGAGGATGCTGTCGCGGATGACGCTGTCCCCGCCGAGTTGGCGGGTGTCTTCCACCGGTGTGCGCAGCTTCTCGCCGTGCAGCAGCGCTTTGAGGTCAAACGCGATCGTTCCTGGCGTGTAGACCTCGCGCCGCTCGTCGGAGAGGAACAGCCCCTGCCAGCCCAGGTGATCGGCCAACTCGGTGAATGCGGCCGGGGGGGCTGCAGCCGATGGCGATCAGGCCGATCCTGGGGTTGTCGTGTTGTTGTTGCACCTGGACCAGATGCTGCTGGCAGGGCAGTCAATGGCGGTGTCGGATGGCGGTCAGTACGTGTATACCGGGCAGTTCGCCGAGCGCGACGGGCCGGGAAGTGGGGGTATCCGACAGCGCGAGGGCCGCCAGGTCGAGTGTCACCGTGTCAAGACGTGGCATCAGTGGTCACATCCGGTTGGTGTTGCGGATCTCGACGAGCGGCAACTGCCGGCGCAGGCCCGCGTTCTCGCCGGGGTCGAGGACACTGTGCTGGGCGCACGCCGGAACAAGCTGCCCCGTTTCCGGGTGAGCCATGGCATACGAGCAGGCGAGCAGCCGTTCCTGCGCGGCGCGGATCTCCGGGTCGTCACTGGTCTCGCCGCGTTGCAGCGCCTCCCACGCGGGCTTGACCGTCGCGGCGTCCATGAAGCTGTGCATCACGAACGTCAACGGGACCGGCCGGTGACGCAACAGCGCAGCGATGCCGCCACAGCGGCGCAGCATGGCCCGCATCCAGTGGGCCGCGACACGCACGGTGTCCGGATGTGCGAGCGCGACTCGCAACACGCGCAGCGCCACCAAAACCGGCGAGGTGCGCAGGAACGTCATGCCGCCGAGATAGCGGTAAAACGCGTCCCGCCCGGCGATGTCGGCCGATTCGGTGTCATCGAGTAACGGCACCCAGCGCTCGCCGAGCAGGATTCCGAAGGCGGTGCGGTTGCAGCGCTCGTCGCCCATCTGCACCGCCCGCCACGGCAG
>JBOHEL010000172.1:0-9222 GCA_050700995.1 Sciscionella sp.
CGAACTGCGCCTTTGCCCGCTCCAGCTCGGCCGCAGTCACGCCGTGTGCGGCCACTTCGGCGATCTCCTCGTCCGCCACCTCAGCGAGCCTTGCCGCATCGACATCCTGGGCCGCGCGCGCAACGACGGTACCCACAGAAACCCCTCCGATCAGCCGCATGGCGCTGAAACTGACCGACTGCGCAAGCTGGTCCCGCCGCACCAGTCGCCGCGTGAGCCTGCTGCTCGCACCCTCACCGAGCACCCTGATCGCGAGGTCGGCGGCTTCGATGCCGTCGCTGCCCTCGACCGGCAACCGGTATGCGTAGTACACCGCGTCGGAGGGCACGTCCTCCGTGATCTCCTGCCGAACCTCGCCGCGCGCGGGCCCAACCGAGCCGTCCACCGCGGCGGGCACCGCGGGCCCAGGGGGGATGGCGCGGAAATACCGCTGCACCCGCGCGAGGGCATCCTCCGGCTCGACATCGCCGACGATCGCCAGTACCGCGTTGCCGGGGGCGTAGTAGGTGCGGAAGAATTCCCGGCAATCCGACAGCGTTACCTCGTCCAGGTGCCTCATCGAACCGATCGGCATGTGGTGGTACGGGTGAGCGGGGCTGAACAGTGCCGCGAAGAGCCGCTCCCATGCGGTCCCGTATGGGAGGTTGTCATAGCGCTGCCTGCGCTCGTTCTTCACCACCTCGCGCTGGTTGTCGAGGCCCGCCTGGGTCAGCGCGTCCAGCAGCCCGCCCATCCGGTCGGCTTCCAGCCACAGGGCCATGTCGAGCGCACCCAGCGGCACCGTCTCGTAGTAGTTCGTGCGGTCGAAACCGGTGGTGCCGTTCAGGGTGGCACCCGCGGCCTGCAGCAGGGAGAAATGCTCTACCGGCGCGACGTTGGTCGACCCCTGGAACATCAGATGCTCGAACAGGTGCGCAAGCCCGGTGCGGTTCGCGCGCTCGTGCCGGGCACCGACGTCGTACCACAGCTGCACCGCCACCGCCGGTACCGCGTGGTCGGTGGACACCACGACTCTCAGCCCGTTTTCCAGGCGGTGCTCGGCGACCGGGTAATCGTGCACAGGTCCCCCTGGGTGGGACCCGTGAGCACTCTGGGGGCGGTGGCCCCGCACAGGTGCTCACGGGTGGGTCGTCAGTAGCGGTAGTGATCGGACTTGAACGGGCCTTCCACGTCAACGTCGATGTATTCCGCCTGTTCCTTGCTCAGCTTGGTCAGCTCGCCGCCCAGTGCCTTGACGTGAATTCTGGCGACCTTCTCGTCGAGCCGCTTCGGCAGCCGGTACACCTCGTTGTCGTACTCCTCGCGCTTGGTGAACAACTCCACCTGCGCGATCACCTGGTTGGAGAAGGAGTTACTCATCACGAAACTCGGATGCCCTGTCGCATTGCCGAGGTTCAGCAGACGCCCCTCCGACAGCACGATGATCGAATGTCCGTCCGGGAAGGTCCACTCGTCAACCTGCGGCTTGATGGTCACCCTGCGCACCCCTGGATAGCGGGCCAACCCCGCCATGTCCAGCTCATTGTCGAAATGCCCGATATTCCCCAGGATCGCCTGATGCTTCATGCGCGCCATCTGATCCGCCATCACCACGTCCTTGTTGCCGGTCGTGGTGATCACCAGGTCGGCCGTGCCGAGCATGGACTCCAAGGTGGCGACCTGATAGCCGTCCATTTGTGCCTGCAACGCACAGATCGGGTCGATCTCCGTGATCACCACGCGTGCGCCCTGACCGCGCAACGACTCGGCCGCACCCTTGCCTACGTCGCCGTAACCGCACACCAGTGCGACCTTGCCGCCGATCAGCACGTCCGTGCCGCGGTTGATGCCGTCGACAAGGGAATGCCGAATGCCGTACTTGTTGTCGAACTTCGACTTCGTCACCGAGTCGTTCACGTTGATCGCAGGGAACAGCAGCTCACCCGCGGCGGCCAGCTGATACAGCCGCAACACGCCGGTCGTGGTCTCCTCGGTGACGCCGCGGATCTCCTGGGCCACCGCCGTCCACTTCCCGGGCGCTACGGTCAGTGAGTTCCGCAGCACGCCGAGGATGACCTTCAACTCGTCTGGGTCGTCATCCTCCGGCTCCGGCACCACGCCCGCCTTCTCGTACGCGGCACCCTTGTGCACCAGCATGGTGGCGTCCCCGCCGTCATCAAGGATCATATTCGGACCTGCTTGCAGGGTCCGATCATCAGACACTGCCGGACCTGCTTGCAGGGTCCGATCATCAGACACTGCCGGACCACTGTCCTCACCCCAGGTCAGCATCCGCTCGGTGCACCACCAGTACTCGGTGAGCGACTCGCCCTTCCACGCGAACACCGGCACACCGCGCGGCTCCTGTGCGGTGCCGTGCGGGCCGACGACCACAGCCGCAGCCGCGTGATCCTGCGTGGAGAAAATGTTGCACGACGCCCAGCGCACCTCGGCACCGAGTTCGACAAGCGTCTCGATCAACACCGCCGTCTGCACCGTCATGTGCAACGAACCCGAGATTCGCGCCCCCTTCAGCGGGTACACCTCGGAGTACTCCCGCCGCAGCGCCATCAATCCAGGCATCTCGTGCTGCGCCAAACGGATCTCGTGGCGTCCGAACTCCGCCAGCGACAGATCCGCCACGGCGAAATCCAACCCGCCACGGTTCATCAACTTGTCGGTAACCTGCGTAGTAGCAGCGCTCATCGGGTTCGTCCTCCAACGGGTGATAGTCCGTCGGTCACCCTACAGTTGGCTGGCATCCCATGACACTGAGGAGGAACCGTGCCGCTGCCCACCCCGGACACCCGCGTGGTGGAGCTTCGCGTACACGGCATCGTCGGCCCAACCCCCGCAGGTCTGGTGGACTCGGTCGCTGCCGTCGAGGTCGGCGGCGACGGCATCGGACGCATCGTCCGGCCCGCCGACCGCCTGTTACGCCCGGCACCGGGGCCGATGCTGCAGATCGCGGGCCGTTCGTCACCGCGCACCGTGGAGGGCTACCAGTGGACCCGAATGACCTCGGGTGGCGCCGCGAAGGCCATCTGGGCGTTGCTGTTCCCGTTCTCGCTGGCGAACGTGAGCTGCTGGATGCTGCCGCCAATCCCTCGCGGCAGCCGGAGCGCGGCCGTGCTCGGCGGCTGTCTGCGGGCGCTGCTACGGCTTGCCGCACTGCTGCTGACGCTGCTGTTGATCAGTCAGGTCGAGGTGGTCAGCCTCGACATGTTCGCCTACCACTGCCTGGCGCCGCACACCGGCTGCCTGCCGGTGGTGCCCGATTCGTTCCGTGGCATTCCCGCGCTGCGCCAGCTTGTCGGATTGCTGCCCGTACTGCTTGTGGTAGGCATCCTGCACGGCGTTTCCGTGGTGAACTGGAAGGTCGACGCGCGGGTAAGGGCCCCGCAGCCCCCCAGCCACCACACACCGCAGGTGCCCGCTCCCAGCCTCACCGGCGACCCAGACACCCCTGCCCTGCGCGCGCTGCATCTCACCGGGGCCCTCGCGGTCGCCGCGCTGCTGGCCGTCGGCGGGCCGCTTGCCCCCGTCAACGACACCCGGTTCACCGAGGGCTGCTGGCTCGCGGCCCTCGCGCTGACGGTGCTCTGCCTGCTCGGCGCGCTGTTGCTCGACGACCCGAGCGGCAATCGGCCGAGCGCGGGCGGACGCTGGTTGCGTGCGGCACTTGGCCGCCGCCCGCGCCGGATACTGATCGGCCTTGCCACGCTGACGCTGGTGGCCTCCGGCGTGCTGCGCGCGATGAACCCCGGTCTGCCGCCGGGATCGGACAGCACCGTGGAGTCGCTCGGCGGGCTGTTCGCGGCCAGCTGTGTGCTGGTCGCGCTTCTGCTGATACCGGCAGCGCTGATAGCGCGCTCCGGCTGGGCGAGCTTGCCGCGCGCGCTACGCCCGTGGGCTGGTGGCTGGATAGCGGCACCGACGCTGGTCCTCGCAGGCATGCTTGGCGGTGGTTTCGGCGCGGGAGTGGCCATCGCGACCCGCAAGGCAATCGGACAGAGCGTGCCGTTGCCCGCCGGATACAGCTACATCACGCTGCTCTGGGGCGTCGCGGGCGTGCTGATGGTGCTCGCGGCACTGCTGATCGTCGGTGCCGCCACGATACGCAGGCGGCTGGCCGGTGACGCGATACCCGAGGAGGTCCGACTGCTGCACGGCGATCGAACTGCCGACGCCAAGGCCGCTACCAGCGCGTGGTGGTGGGCCGACTGGGAACGCCGCCACATCCATCGCGTCGTGATCACCCTGGCCGCCGTGCTCTCGATCGGTGCGATCGCGGCGATTACCTTGCTGGTGCGCGGGGTGGGTGTGCCTGATTGGGCCAATCCGGTCACCGGGTTCGGCGTGCTGGTACTCGGCGTGCTCGCCGTCGGCCTGCTCCGTGCGGTGTATCTGGCGGCACGCAACCGCACCTCGGCGCGCCACCTCGGCAGCCTCGCCGACCTGGCCAGTTTCTGGCCGAGGGAGGCGCACCCGGTGGTACCGCCCTGCTACGCGGCCAAGGTGGTGCCCGAGGTCGCTGCGCGAGCGGCGGAGCATCTGCGCGACCCGCACACGCGGGTGGTGCTGACCGGTCACAGCCAGGGCAGCCTGCTGGTGGCTGTGGCGGCGGGACGGCTGCTGGAATCCCTGCCGGAGGCCGACGTCGAGCGGCTGGGAATGGTCAGTGCGGGGTCGCCACTGCAGTGGGCGTACCTGCGCGCGTTCCCTGCCGTGGTGCCCTTCTCCGCGCTGGACACGCTGTGTCGCGGGCTGGGCGGCCGATGGCGGGCGCTGTGCAGGCTCACCGACCCGTTCGGCGGCGCAGTCACCACCTGGGAGCGGCAGGTCTACCACGGTGAGCTTCTCGGCGTCGGGTTCCAGCCTGACGGCCTGCCGGGAGCGCTCCCGGCCGCGGTTGCGGGGCCAACCGGTGCACTCGTGCTCGGTGCCGATCACTGGCTGCCCGATCCACAGCATGGCCCCGTCACCGGCAGGCGCTGGGTTCCTGGGCTGAGCAGGCATTCGGATTATACTGCCGATCCGGAGTGGGATCGCGCGGTCGCGATGGCCGCCGGGCTGGAGAAACCGGCCTCCTCCAACGACCATCAACCCCCGTTGTTCCGAATCCCTACCCCGGCATCGAGGGTCGAGTCCGCCGACTCTGGACGTGCTACGGGAATTCCGAGGGCGTAGGGCACAGGTCAGGGTCGGTGGCAAGTAGGGTATGGGCAGCCGGCTCGCGACCGGCTGCCGCCAGCAAACCTGCCGGTGCCAACACGTAGTGCAGATCAACGGCCACGGCCGCATCGCGCAGCACCGGCCGCAGTAGTGGATCCGCTCGCAGCACCTTCTCGGTGGCGGCAAGCACATCCGGCCCCGCATGGCGGAACACACCACCGGAGAGCACCAGCAACCCCGCGCCGCGCGGACCGAGCCGTCCTTCCACCAGACGCAGATGCCGCCGCACCGCGAGCACCGCGGCCAGCCGCGCGATCTCACCGTCCACGGTGCGCTGCTCTTCGTCGGTGGGCGCGAAGTCGATGTGCCGCGCGCGATACGCCGCCTCCTGCCGCAGCCGAGGCCGCTGCGCCACCGCGATCAGCCCTTCCGCGAAGGCTTCCTCGATCACCTCGCGCGCGGAGAACCGCATGCCGAGATCGCCCTCGACGGTGCGGCGGTCGGCAGCCAGCCCGACCGCCCTGATCTCCTCCTGCTGTGTGCCTGGCACCGAGGAGTACACATCGGTTGTCGCACCACCGACGTCAACCACCAGCACCGCGCCCGCGCTGCCGCGTGCCCCGAGCACATCAGCCAGCGCCGCAACACCCGACAGCACGGCGTCCGGGGTGACCGATCGCACGAGCCGCCGGAACTTCCGACCGCGCGACAACCCCTTTCCGCCGATCACGTGCTTAAGGAACATCGCTCGGATAGCGTCCCGCGCCGGTCCTGGCGCCAGCTCACCGACGTCCGGCAGCACATTGGCCGCGAGCGTGGCGGTACGGCCGGTCGCCAGCAGTGATGCCATCGCGCGGGGTGCCGCCACGGCGTTGGCAGCGAGCACGATGGGCAGGCCGATCCTGGCGCGAGCCAGTCGGTTCGCATTGTGCAGCACCACATCTTCGTCACCGCCGTCGGTCCCGCCGGTCAGCAGCAGGATGTCAGGTGTGCTGGCACGCAGTGCCTGCACGGCGGCGGTGTCCAGCCTCCCCGCGGCGACATGCACCACCTTCGCGCCCGCGGAGAGTGCCGCACGGTAACCGGCCTCAGCGCTGATCAACCGCTCCTGGCCGACTACGGCCAGCCGTAGCCCACCACCCGCCGAGGAGCACATCAGCACTTCGGCGCTGGTGGCGTCCAGCGCCGCAGTCACCTCGGCAATGCCGTCGAGCACCTCGGCAGTGGTCGTCGGATGCTGCGCGGTGCCGAGCAGCTCACCGGAGTGCGAGACCAGCGCACCCTTGGTCCACGTCGAGCCGACATCAAGGCAGAGCAACCGTGAGTACTTTCGTCGGCTATAGCCGACGAAAGTACTCACGGTGCGGTTTGGGTGCGGTCGAGGTCGGGTTCGAGGTAGATCAGGCCTACCGAGGGGACCGCACTACGTACCCTGGCTTCCGCATCATCAATGGCTCCGGCGACCTCTGTGACGAGCAACGAACCAGGTACCGCGATCTTCGCCGCCACCATGAGCTCCTCTGGGCCGATATACTCGGTCCTGATGTGGATCACACGCGAAACCCTGCCGCGCTCCAGTTCCTCCACGATCCTGCGCAGCATCGCGGGGTCCGCGCCCTCCCCGATGAGCAAGCTCTTCATCTCCACGATCAGCACGATCGCGACGGTACCGAGCAGCGCACCGATCGCCAGGGTCCCGACACCGTCCCAGACCGCGTTACCCGTCAGTGTGGAAAGCCCGACCCCGAGCAGCGCGAAGGCCAGGCCCAGCAGCGCCGCACTGTCCTCGAGCAGCACCACCGGCAACTCCGGTGCTTTGGCCTTGCGGATGAACTGCCACCAGGTCGCGGATCCTTTCAGCTTCGCCGACTCCCGCACCGCGGTGCGGAAGCTGAATCCCTCCAGCATCATCGCCAGCACGAGTATCACCAGCGCGACGAGGACGGAGTCGATCTCGTGCGGTTGCAGCACCTTTTCGATACCCTCATAGATCGCGAATATCGCACCAAGGCTGAACAGCATCAGCGCCACGACGAATCCGTAAAAGTATCTTTCCCTGCCGTACCCGAACGGATGCTCCTCAGTAGCGCTGCGTTCGGACTTCTTCTTGCCGAGCAGCAGCAGGCCCTGATTCGCGGTGTCCGCCACCGAGTGCACCGCCTCGGCCAGCATCGAGGAAGAACCCGTCACCAGGAAACCGACGAATTTCGCGGCCGCGATGCCCGCATTGGCTCCGAGCGCCGCAGTTACCGCCTTCGTACCGCCTGACGCGGACATCGCGTTCCTTCCCTCGTATATGAAGCGTCCCGCCCCGAAGGCATTACGCCCTGAAAGATCCCGCAGTGGCGCGGAAGATCCTCGCAGGTTCGGCTTCCTGGCTCGAGGCCAGCACGGCACCGTCCGCTGCGGACAGCCATACCGAGTCGCCTTGCCGCAACATCTGTCTGCTGCCATCCCGTTTACGGAGTAACCCGGCAGCACCGGAAACGCAGATCACAATCTGCGGACCGTCGTGTTCCAGGCACACCTCGGCGCGCTGCCCGGCGGCCCATTCCATCGCCGATAGCTCGAACTCCTCCGCGGCAGTCCGGTAGACGCGCAGGTTCGGTGCGACGATCTCGCCTCCCGATACCGGCATATCGCCATGCGAGAAGTCGAGTACACGCAACAATTCCGGTACGTTTATGTGCTTTGTCGTCAGCCCGCACCGCAATATGTTGTCGGAGTTCGCTAGTATCTCAATGGCGGTGCCACGCAGGTAGGCGTGCAGGTTGCCGGCGGGCAGATAGATCGCTTCGCCCGGCCGCAGCACGATGCGATTGAGCAACAGCACCGCAAGCACTCCCGCGTCGCGCGGGTATGCCTCACCGAGTTCGAGCGCCGTGCGACATTCCATGGCGAACTCGCCGTGCGCTCGAACATGCGCGACGCAAGCGTCGAGCACCCGAGGCAACAGTTCGTCGAGAGACCGCTGCGGCAGCGTGATCAGCGTGGTGAACAGTGCCCGCAAGCCGTCGGAATCGGGCTGCGCCGCCAGCAGTCCGATGTAGGCGTCCAACTCCGGTACGTCGAGCGACCGCAGCAACGTCACCGTGCGCTCCGCTTCCCGGAAACCAGCCAGCGCGTGGAACGTGGTGAGCGCGCAGAGCAATTCCGGCTTCGCAGTCGGATCGGGGTAATTTCGGTTCGCCGCGTCACGCGGGATACCGGCGGCCTCTTCCCGTGCGTAGCCCTCCTCGGACTGTCGCTGTGACGGATGCGCCTGCAGGCTCAGCGCCTCCTCCGCGGCCAGGATCTTGAGCAGGAAGGGCAGCCTGCTCCCCCAACGGCCACTACATGCGACACCGAGTTGACGTTGCGGTTCCGCGCGCAGCAAGTCCAGCAGCGAACGCTCCGTGCCGTCGGCGGCCACCAGTACCGAGGGGTCTCCCGGGTGAGCACCCAGCCACAACTCGGCCTCCGGGTGCGGCGCGGGGACCTCCCTGCCGAGCAATTCGGCGATGATCGTCCGCGACCCCCAGGCATAGGGACGCACCGCATTACGCAGCAACTCCACCTGGTCATCCCTTCACCCGCGAGCACGACACACGCGACTCGCTAGCTCATACCGGCGCGGAAGTCACCGCGCTGGAACCGCCCAGCTTGCCCGCGGCCAACCCGAGATACAGCGCCGCCAGCTCGAACCGAAGGCACAGTGCCGCGGCACAGATCGCGGGGACCCGTCCAGCATCGCCGAGCTCCTCGGCAGGTGCGAGGACGTCCGCGCCCGAGAGAGCCCGTCTCGCCGGGTCGAGCCCGCCTGCCTCCTCATCGAGCACAGCGAGCAGGAACGCCCGCAACCGCAGGCTACTGGCGTCCAACTCATCAGGGTCAGCGAAGACATCCGACCCGGAGGTGGCAGCAACGGCGGCCTGCCACAGCGCCTGCCGGGTGCCGGCCTGCGGGAACGGTGCGGCATCGCACACCACGCCCGCGTGTGTGGAGAGCGCGTGCGCGGCGTACCCAGCGACAGCCGACGCGGCAGGATCCACCCCCCACAGCAGTGGGGTGCGCTCCAACAGCCGCAAC
>JBOHEL010000173.1:0-9213 GCA_050700995.1 Sciscionella sp.
ACTACGAAAACCTGCGCATCAACATGCACACCCTCTTCCACGACCTCGGCATCACCACCACCGAGACCGCTGCGGCATAGACAACTTTTTGTCGATCGGGGTCCCGCAAGCGCCTAGGAGCGAGTACTTGACGGCCGACTCCCAGGACACCGTCGCCATCCAGTCAACTGAGCTGGCAAAGGTCTGTTCGTCGATCAGGTGGCCGCATGGCTCGCCCGATACCCCGGGGAGTACGACCGCAGTGGCCAGCTGGCGCAGCAACAAATCCCTGTCGGTCCGGCACAGCGTCGGCCAGACCGAACTCAGACCGCCTGGCGGGGACAGCCCGTGCGGAGCTTCGGGCAACTCGAGGACGTGCTCCCAGTCGATCCCGAACTGCACGAACCGCAGCTCGGACAGCGATGGCCGGGGCTGAGACACCACCTCGGTGGTCGTTAGCCGCGCTCGCAACAAGTCCTCGGTATCGTCGAACTCGTCCTTCGCGATTGTGATCATGTCAGCGTGGCCGAAGTGAGCGGTGATCGCGGCTCGTTGTTCGTTGTACGCGCGATCCGCTTCGGGCCGAGTGAACAGCGCCTCGTAGAAGCGGCGACCGCCTGGAACTATGCGCAGCATGACCGGCTGGTCGAGCAGCAGCTGAGTGGCCCGCGTGATCGTGGCAAGGCGAGCGATGGCCACTACCTCGGCAAAGTCGGCGTCTGGCCCTTCAGCCTTTAGTCCGCCAACCGGTCGTTTTGCCTGGCCCCAGCCGAGTTCGAACACGAGACCATCGCCCTCGCGGATCGCTCGGAGGATGTTGCCCTGGAGCGTCCTTACGTCCAGATGGCCCGCGTTGGCCCCCACCTTGCCGTCGCGGAATAGTTCCGCGACCTCCGCAGCGCTGCGGTATTCGGGCTCGTCCACCCGCTCGTAGAGGTCCACCCCGGACAGGAGGTCGACGGTCTGCTGGCTACGTCGAGCCACTCGCACGGCCGAGCGCTCGATTCTCGCAGAAATATTGGAGGCAAGCTGGTCGAAGCCGTCCGTAGGCAGAACCACGGATGATCCGCGTGACCACGGCAGGCGCCCACCACCGTGGGCGAGCGTCTCCCAGACAACGCTTGAACTAAAAGTCGACAATGCAGTCACTGAGAATCTCCCACGGTGCGCCATCGCCGGACCGGAGATAGCAAATCGGCTGTTGGGCTTCCGTCATTTTTCGGATGGGGTTGGGAACCGACTCTCCTGTGCGTCGGGCCATGGGCTGGTCGAACAACAGCGGGACGTCGCCGCAGCTTTCGTGCTCCAGCCGGTAGGAGAAAGTTATTTTGCTTCCCTCCTGCGCCCGCAGAATTCCCCCCACGCAGTGCTGGGCCGTCATGCTCATGAATTTCGAGCGCGTGGGCCGTATCTGGATCTCGCCGGGCTTGCCGTGGGTGGTCATTTTGACACCCCCCGGATTGATGATCGACCATACGTCCAGCGCCCGGTCTACCAGCGAGATTGCCACGTACCGGATCGCAGCCTGCCACGCTTCTGCCCGAAGTTCGATGCTTATGGCCACGTCGTCGGCCGACGATCCCGCTTCGGAGTGCACCACGTGCGGGTGGGTCCGCAGGTCGGTCAGCAGGTTCGCGAGGTGTGTTAGGTAGAGGCGCGTTGCCTGGTCCTCACACCGCGCGAGGCGCGCGCCCAGCCCGTCTGTCTGGTAGCACACCGAAGACGCGATGGACCGAAAGGTAAAGCTCAGCTGCTCGCCCAATGGGGACAGCTGGCTTATGGTCGCCAGGCTGCGGGCGGGATCGTAGGGATCGAAGTGCTGTTCATAGTTCCCGCTGAGATTAGCGCGACACTGCTCGTACTGAGCTTCGCGTCGCTTCGCGGCGTCGACGCCGAGCGCCGAACACACCGCATCCTCATAGTCGATCACCTGCACCAGATCGCTGATGCCCAACTGATCGCACCAATAGCGCAGGGCGTCCTGGTAGAGGCGGACCTGGAGCAGGTCGGTTTCGCAGGCACGACGGTACTTGACGCCGTCGGCAAAGATCAGAAACTCTGTCTTTGTGTCGTGCACCTGCGACAGCATGGCCGCGAGTTGGTAGCAACGCAGCATCGATGCGATCTCGGCAAGATCTGGATACGGACCCCGGTTTTTGATGGGCGAAACGGGCTTTCGGGAGAACAGCGGTAGTCCGATACGCAACGGCGCCTTTGACTCCCGCAGAGATCGAAAATGTTGCTGCACGCTCGCGCGGGAACGATGTTGCTCACGTGGCTTCACCAGGTGACGGTCGAACAATATTTCGGTGGCCACCTCCGCGGCTCCGGGCGTGCTCACCCCGTATACGTGGGCGCTGGCACGAGCACGTTTCGCGGCAGCAGTCAGCCGGGAGGCGACGTTCTCACTGGCGGAACGCCGCAACATTGGTATAAACGTGTCCAGCCAGAATTCCGGCGACACCCTCTGTGCGATGCCCAGAAATTCCATGACAGTGTACAATCGAGCATCCGGGCGGGCAGCTAATTCAATGGCCCGGTGCCCTTTGGTTATCAACCGAAACGAATGGGAATTTGCGCTTACCGTTTCGGCATTCTGCTTATTGTGCGCAGCTTTACCTTCCATAAACAGGGACTCCGTTAAGCAGTCGTGCCCAGTGTTGCTTACCCGGGTGTGCGTCAGCTGATGGACTTGACGTCCATCGTTTAGCTGGGGCGTTGCGTCCGGAAGCACCGTCCAGGACGCGCCGCAGCACTGGCGATTTCTCGTAGATAAGCATAGGCCTGTTGTTCATCATTCGGTGGTAATCGCCATTCCTTCGACGGTGCTGAGCGGACGGAGCCGCCCGTCACGGCCGATCCTGGCGTTCAACTGAAAATTCTCTTCAGTTGAACACCGCCTGATCGCGCTAACCGTCTGGGCTGCAAGACCGACCTTTGATGCGATCATCCGGTCGGACCACTCTGGATGAGACGCGACGATGCGTGCCGCCCGTGAGAGCGGCAACCCATGCGCGATATTTTCCTCGACCGCGAGGACAAAGGCGTCTCTTTCGTCGCCATCAAGAACCTTACCTCGGCCTCCCTCCTTATTACGAAGTGCCACTGCTCTCAGTCGGTGCATCCCGTCGATAACACGCAGCGGTGCACGATTCACCATATCCGGGGGAAGCGTCGCTTCCGACCTCAGCAAGTACACGAGCATGCTTATTGTCCACCCCTGCCAGCCGTGGCGAATCCGAGGACAGCAGCATGCCGATCGGCATCGCTACGACGCGGCCTTGATCCGCCTGCCCTTCTTGAGGCCACAGTTGATAATCGCGTGGGCTCGACAGAATCAATCTCGAACGAACCCGCCACTGGACAACTCCCATCTCGTCTCAATCTTTCCTGGGGCCCTCAAACAGCTGGCATCAGCGGTACTGAAGCAGCCTGGATGCCCAACTCCCGAAGGGACCTGTGGTCATCGACGTAGGAGCCTCCGGTCGTCCATCAGCGGAGGCCTCAGGGACCTTCATGTTGTCGTTCGTCCGCTTGGCGGCGTACTGTGCCGAGGCGCTCCCCACCAACGCGGCCCGAGGAATTGGCGCGCCAGCTGACTGCGCCCGGCCGTTTGCTCGATGTCGTGCATCGATCCCTGACGAACTCATAGAGCAGCTCGGGCGAGCTCATCCCGGTCAACGCTGCCAACCTCCGCCCACACCGCGATCCGTAGCGGGGCCCGCCCAGGTCCCACCCGTGCCGGCGGCGGCCGCGAGAAGGATTTGGCAGGCGCTGCGGGTTCGCACCGATAACGTCACGAATCTCGCCCAGGAGCCTGAATTCGACCGGCCGCGACCGGCTGGTTTCCGGTGCCGCCACCAAGGTGTCGCTCTTTTCCCCGCAGTTCATTTCCCCACCCTTGTAGTTTATGTCCCTACCCTTGACTCATTATTGAATAATTCGTGTGCGATGCACAGAGAAACAGTGTCACCCTGTTCAGTTTGGCCCCTCGGAGGTCTCAGCTCGACCGCGGAATTTGCGCGCCTGAATGCCGCCGCCAAAAACGTTATTTCGGCGCGGTCCATGGACGTCGTTGTTTTCATAATTATCACTGCGATGACCCCCCACAACCCCATCTCGATGAGAGCTCCCTCAGCGGAAACCTTTGAAGCGCACCACGCCCCTCAGAAACTGGAATTCATACTTACCCGACGAGTTCTAGACTACATCCTGCCCGGCACGAACCCCTGTTTGTACCGACGAAAAATATAGCAGTCACGGTGCCGTCTGCCTTCCCCAAATGATGGACACTATCGAACCGCCCCTCGCCGCCATCGTGGTCGCGCCGCGAATGGGTGACCGCCCCCGCACGAAACCGCGAAATTGCCTCTGCTCGACCCGCACCTGGGCGCCCCCTAAGAGCGTCCAGAGACGGGGTTGCCGCCACTTGGTGACGAAGCTACGGAACCGTGGCATACGGACGATTATCCCCAAACGGATGGGCCGAGAGAAGGGGTGAACCATTGACAAGGTCTGTCAACCCGAAGCCAACGGTAGCGACGGAGTAGGCCAACTGCTTGACTGGATCATGGAGACCCCAGCCCCCGGAGCGAGGAGACCTATGATCGGCACCCGCGCCGGGTGGTCGAGGTGGCAGGTGGAGCAGAAGGGTATCGACTGGGTAAGCGACGCCGAACGCCACGGCCAGACGAGCAACCTCTGCTGGCCCTTACTCGCCGCCAATCTGAGTTTTTTCCCGGTCGCCGTGGGAGTTTTCATCGTCGATTTGGGCCTGAGCTGGTGGCAGGCCGCCGTGGCGGTCATCGTGGGTCTGGCCATCAGCTACCCGCTGGTCGGCCTCGTGGCGCTGGCCGGCCAACGTGGCGGCGCGCCCACGATGACCTTGAGCCGAGCGTCTTTCGGCTACCACGGAAACAAACTGCCGACCGCGATGAACTACTGTTCGGCGATCGGCTGGGAGGGTGTCAGCCTGGCGCTGGCGTCGCTGACCACCCGCACCATGCTCAAACGCATCAGCCCCGGCTGGGACAACTCAGTGATTCTGTCGGTGAGTTACGTGGTCACGGCGGCGGCGACGATCGTCATCGCCGTCTACGGCCACCAACTAATCATGCGTGCCCAACGATGGATCGCCCTCGCGGTGTCCGCAGCGATAGTGACCTATTTCGTGATCGTTATCCCCAAGCTGCACTTCACCTTCACCTCGGCGCAGGGAACCAGCTCGCTGGTCGCTGGAATAGTCTTCGTCATGGCAGGAAACGGTCTCACCAGAGTGACGGTCGCCGCCGACTACAGTCGCCGACTACCACAGTCAGCGTCGGGGCTGGCGGTGGTCGGGTGGATGAGTTTCGGCGCTGCAATCGCCCCAGCCGTGCTACTGCTGTTCGGAGTGCTGCTGACCACATCGAATCCACAGCTCGCCCTTGCCGTAACCGCCGATCCAATCGGCGCTCTCGCAGACCAGTTGCCGACGTGGTTCCTCGTGCCGTTCCTTCTGACCACAATTCTGAGCATCATCGCGGCCGGCGTGGTCAACATGTACTCCTCGGGAATGATGTTGCTGGCTCTCGGGGTGCGGCTGCGCCGGCCGGTGGCGGTGCTCACCGACGCGGCGCTGATGATGGCCGTCGGCCTCTACCTGGTCTTTGCCGCGCCAACGTTCTTCGGGCCGTTCAACGCGTTCCTGACTGTCATCGCGGTCGGGAAGGCAGCCTGGGTAGCGATCTTCCTCATGGATCTGTGGTTGTATAGCCGCCACGGGTACTGCACACCCGACCTCTACACGCCCACCGGCGTCTACGGCCGGTTCAACATGGCTGGCTTGCTCTCGCTACTGGTCGCTGCAGCGGTTGGCTTCGGACTCGTGACCTCCAAGGATCCCAATGTCGGGAAAGTCGTTGGCTACCTGCTCACCCCCTCGCCAAGGGCAGGCATCATCGGTGTGTGCAATCTCGGCGTGCTGGCAGCTTTCGTGATTGCAGGCGTCATGTACCTGACGCTGTCCAAACCGCGCTGCCAACAGCCCCGGCGACCACGGCTGTCCGCGAGAACGGGCACGAACTCCGGGACCAGCTGAGGAAGAAGACGTAGTTGGCCATCACTCCCAAACGATTCGTCATCGACACCGACGTCGGTGTCGATGACGCGTTCGCACTTGCCTACATGGCTGCCCAACCCGAAGCCGCGGAAGTCGTCGCCATCGGCAGCGTCCACGGTAACGTACCGGCACGGGTAGGCGCCGACAATGCACTGCGCATGCTGGAGCGTCTGGATCTCCCGCACGTGCCGGTCGCGGTCGGCGCAAATCTCCCCCTCAACGGCGCACGTCTTCGCTCTGGGCAGCACGTACACGGCTCGGACGGGTTGAGCGGGCACGCGGGACCGCCAGCACGGTCAGCGGTGGTCGAGGAAACCGCAGCGCAGCAACTGGTCCGACTCACCCAGCGCAATCCCGGCGAGCTCAGCCTGCTCGCACTGGGACCACTGACCAACATCGCGCTTGCCCTGCGCGCCGAGCCCCGATTGCCGGAGTTGATCCGGGAAGTGACCTGGATGGGGGGCGCCGTAGCGGTACCGGGCAACATCACCAGCTACGCCGACGCGAACACCTGGCACGATCCCGAAGCCGCAGAACAAGTCCTCGCTGCCGGATTCACCATCACCATGGTGCCGTTGGACGCCACCAACCAGGCCTGGGCAGGTCAAGGCTGGTGGGATGCCGTGGCCATGCACGACCACCCGCTTGCCCGGTACACAACGGCCGTCGCCAGTCACTACGTACAACGCTACAGCGCTGGTCGGGGAAGGGTCCTTGGTGAGAACGGCTGCCTCATGCATGATCCGCTCACCGCCGCCATCGCCCTAGACCCGGGCCTAGCCACCTGTGAAAAACATCAAATCGTCGTGGAACTCACGGGCACCCATACCCGAGGCACCACCGTCGTCGACCGACGCATCCGCCCCGCGCCGCTGTCCGTCGACAAACGTCGGGCGGCCACCATCGCGATGAGCGCCGACGTTGGCACCATGCTCTCCCGCCTACACAAGGCAGTTCTACTCTGACAGCTCCGGCGCGACAGACCTCAGCGTGTCAGCGGTGATCAGTGCCTTCTCAGCAGCGCCCGTACATCATGGGCCCGCAGGTCATTCAGCTTTTCCCAGATCTCGAGGGCCTGGTTCCAGTACAATTCGGCTTGGTGGCCCTGCCCGAGGTTGTCGAGGACTTCACCCAAATACGTCAACGTCTCCGCCTCGCCTGCACGGTGTTCCGCCTCCCGCCTGGCGACCAACGCCTGCTTCAATACCTCCTGTGCCGCGACGAACGCACCCCGACTCCGATGGAGCTGCCCCAGTTTGGTCAGCAGGTACCCACGGCCGCGGGGGCCGTTGAGCCCGTCGAACACCACGAAGGCGTCGGACAGGCAACGCAGCCCCTCGTCGAACTGGCCTAGATCCCGGCAGGCATCCGCCATCACGCAGAGCGCCACCCCCTGACCGTGGCGGTTGCCCAACCTAGTGAAAAGGGCGTGCGCCTGGCCGACCTGCTCGTAGGTCCTGGTAGGATGACCCCGCTCAGCATTGAGCATTCCCAGCCCCACCAGGCTCCATGCCTGGCCCCAGTCGTCGGCGATGTCCCGGCGAATGGCGAGCGCCTGCGCGTAAAGCTCCTCGGAACGCTCGTAGTCACGACAAAGTCGCATCAGATAGGCCAGGTTGTTGAGGACCCAAGACTCCCCGGACTGGTCCCTAACCTGTCGGGCGGACTCCACCGCCACCCGGTGACAGGCATCCCACACATGAGAAGGCCCACGCAGCACGAGGTAGTTCCACAGCACCACCGACAACTGCCAAGCCGTGGCATGCAGACCGTAGGCCGCCGCGAGCCGGGCGATCAGTGAGAAGTTCGAGGCCTCCGCGTCGCACCAGTCCCGGGCCGGGGCGAACCCGGAGAACGTCAGCGGGTCGACGCCGTCGACGACGGGGGCGAGTTCCAAGGGCATCTCACGCTCCGGTGCCAGCGCCACGTTGGAATTGTAGGCGGTGTGCAGGTAGAAGTCGGTCAGCCGCCGGACCGCGTCGCTTCGCTGCTCAGCCGTCTCCGTGGCCGCCACAAGCTCGGCGGCATAATCACGAAGCAAGTCGTGGAACTGGTACTGGCCCCTTGGACCTGTCTCCAACAGATGCACACTGGCCAACCCGGCCAACAACCGGCGGGCCGTCGCCGTGGGCACAGCGACCAACGCAGCTGCGACGGCCACGCTGATGGTCAGGCCGGGATGCAACCCCAACAGCCGCCACATCCGCGCTACCTCGGCGTCGACACTCCTGTACGACCAAGAGAGCGCAGTGCGGACCGCGTCACTGTCCCCCACACTTAAACCGTCCAGCCGCTCCCCTGCCTCGGCCAACTCGTCGACCAGTTCGCCGATCGGCTGGTGAGGGTGGGCAGCCACACGCTCGGCGACCATCCGCATCGCCAGCGGCAAGTACGCGCACTGCCGCGCCAACGCCCGCACGGCTTCCAGCTCGGCCCGCGCCCGCTCCAATCCGACCGTCTCACTGATCAGCGCGATCGACTCCCCATCTGACAGCGGTCCCAGTGTGACCCGCTGCGCCCCCACGGACATGGCCAGGTCGGACAGCTGGTTTCGGCTGGTGATCACCACCGCGCAGCTCGGCGATCCGGGCAGCAGCGGCTTGACCTGAACCGAATCCTTGGCGTTGTCCAGCACGACGAGCAACGCCCGGTTAGCGAGCAGCGACCGGTACAGCGCGGCCTGCTGCATGGCGGTGGCGGGAATCGCGGCGGCGGAAACCCCAAGTGCGACTAGAAACTCCTCGATCGCGATCCGAGGTCTCACCGGACTGCCGGCCGAGTAGCCGCGTAGGTCAATGTAGAGCTGACCATCGGCGAACCGCTTGCTCGCACAGTGCGCCCACTGCAGCGCCAACGTCGTCTTGCCGACCCCGGCGACCCCGTCAATGGCCACTACGATGGGCGAGCTGGCCGGGGCGGGACCGGCGAAGATGTCGTCCAGACGGGCCAACTCCCGGATACGTCCGAAAAAGCGTGCAGACCCCGCGGGCAACTGGGCCGGCCGAGTAGCCCCCTGCACGGTGAGCAACGCGGCCAGTCGGCCGCCGGCCTCAAGCGCCTCGTCCCACGCCCGAACGATCCCGAGAGCAGGTATTCGGTGACCGTTCTCAACCTTGCTAATGTAGGTGGGATCG
>JBOHEL010000174.1:0-9165 GCA_050700995.1 Sciscionella sp.
GGTTTGCCGTGCCGGAAGGCCCAAAAGAATTCCGGGACCGCAAACCGGCTCCCTGGCGGCACGTAAGGTCGCAGTGTGGCAACACACCGAGAGAGCAGCCCCGAAGCCGACGGTGACAGGCCCGTTACCGAGCCAGTGCCCCTCACCTCTCCTGCCGAAGGTGTACCAGGCCTGATCACCGACCAGGCCGCGTTACTGCGTGCCGCGGACGCGATCCGCGGCGGCGAGGGCCCAGTCGCGATCGACACCGAGCGAGCCTCGGGTTACCGATATTCCCAGCGGGCCTACCTGGTACAGGTGCGCCGCGCCGGCGCAGGCAGCCTGCTGGTGGATCCGATCGCGCTCGCCGGTGAGGTCACGCCGTTGGCCGAGGCATTGCGCGATACCGAATGGGTGTTGCATGCCGCCTCCCAAGATCTACCGTGCCTGGCTGAGCTCGGGATGCGACCACAGCGACTGTTCGACACCGAACTGGCCGCCAGGCTGGCGGGCTTCGAGCGGGTCGCGCTCGGCACGATGGTGCAGCGGCTACTGGGATACACGCTGGAGAAGGGGCACAGCGCCGACGACTGGTCGCGCAGGCCGTTGCCCCACGACTGGCTGGTGTACGCGGCGCTCGACGTCGAGCTGCTGATCCAACTGCGGGACGAACTGGAGCGCGAGCTCACCGAGCAGGGCAAGCTGTGCTGGGCACAGCAAGAGTTCGAGGCGGTACGCGGCGCGGCGCCTGCACCGCGCCGCGCGGAGCCGTGGCGCAGGACATCGAGCATCCGCCGGGCCCGCAATCCCCGCCAGCTCGCGGCCGTCCGCGCGCTGTGGGAGGCCAGGGAGTCGGTCGCGATCGAACGTGATATTGCACCTGGGCGGATCCTGCCAGACCGTGCCATCGTCGAGGCTGCGGTCGCCGCGCCTGCTTCGGAGGCCGAGCTCGTCGCGCTCCCGGTCTTCCGCGGCCGCGCGCAGCGGCGGATGGCGCGGCACTGGAACGACGCTCTGCGCGCCGCGGCCCTACTGCCGAGCTCGGAGCTGCCCGCGATGTCGCCGCCCCACGAAGGACCACCTCCTGCTGCCCGTTGGGCCGACCGCGACCCCGATGCGGCGGCGCGGCTGGCCGCGGCGAGGGAGTCACTCGGTAAGGTCGCGGAAGCCAACCGGCTGCCGGTGGAGAACCTGCTGCTGCCGGACCTGGTGCGCAGGAGCTGCTGGGAGCCGCCGCAGGACACCTCCCCCGCTGGCGTCGAGGCCCGACTGCGGCTGGGCGGTGCACGGCCATGGCAGATCGAGCTGACCGCTGACAGCATGTCGGCTGCCCTGCGGGTCACCGCATAACGCCGGGCTCCATCGCGGAGCGGTGTTGACCATCCATCCCGCACGATGCGGCTCCAATCGGACAAAGCGCGCAAACAACAGTTCATTCACCCGAATGTGACACATTTCTCACTCCTTTGGCGATAGAGCCAGCGGATCGAGAGAACCTTGGTCACCCTGCGTGAAGGGACACAAATATGACACCGCATCGACGCTGGTGGGCTGCCGCCATCGCCGCCGCAACCGGGTTGGCGATAACCGGCCTCGCACCGTCGGTCGCCGCAAGCGCGCCCGCAACGACGGGATCGGGACCGCAAGCGGTTTCACTGCCGCACGTGCCTGGGCTGGTCACAAGCCAGCGGACGGCAGCGACAGCGTGCACGCTGCCCGACGGCTCGCACGTCTCCTACTACCACTGCTACACACCACAGCAGATCAGGGACGCCTACGGCGTGAGCGCCGTGCGGAACCAGGGCGAAGGCCAGACCATCGTGCTCGTCGACGCCTATGGCAGCCCGACAGGAGCCTCCGACCTGCGGAAGTTCCACGACACGTTCTTCCCGAACCTGCCCGACCCCAACTTCGACCAGATCTTCCCACTCGGCAACCCGCAGTACCACAACACGTGCAACGGCAAGGGGCCCGGGCATTCCGGGCCGTGCGCGGCGGCCGGCTGGTCCGGCGAGGCGACGCTGGATATCGAGTGGGCGTACGCCATCGCGCCGAAGGCGCACATCGTGCTGCTCGCGACACCGCCGGCGGAGACACTCGGCGTGCAGGGCTTCCCCAACCTGTTCAAGGCGATCTCCGGCGAGATCGACGCGACGCCGCCCGGCACCGTGTTCTCGATGTCCTTCGGCGTCAGCGAGCAGACCTTCGAGGGCGCTGCCAAGCAGCAGACCGGGAAGTTCGACAAGGTGTTCAAGAAGGGGCTGGCAAAGCATGACAACTTCTTCTCATCCAGCGGCGACACCGGAACCCAGGGACTGTCCAAGAAGCACGGTGGGTCGGTGCCCTACAAGCAACCGACCGTCGGCTGGCCCGCAAGCTCGCCGTACGTGGTCTCGGTCGGCGGCACCCAACTGCAGTACGGCTGGACCTGGGACCCGTCGAGCGACACGGCATTCAACTCAGACGGCAGCTTCAACCCGGCCTACTGGCACTGGACGGACGGCGGCAACACACAGCCGGTGTGGAACGAGTCCTGGGCACAGATCGGCACCGGTGGCGGTGCGAGCACCATCTACGACCGGCCCCCGTGGCAGCAGGGCGTCGACCCGTCCTACGGTAACCACCGGCTGGTGCCCGACACATCGTGGAACGCCGCGGTGAACGGTGGCGTCGATGTCTACATCACCGCGTACCCCGAGTACAACTGCGGCAACAGCACCGGCTGCTGGACGATCTACGGCGGCACCTCCGCGGCATCCCCGCAGACCGCCGCCCTAGTGGCGCTGGTGAACGGTACCCGCTCGACCATGGGCAAGCAGCCGATCGGGTTCCTCGACCCGATCCTCTACCAGCAGAACATCGGCACCACCGGGTACAACGACGTGAAGCCGATGCACTATGGCAGCGCGCCGAAGACATTCGCCGGCAGCGAGATCGGGGTGAGCGGCGCGGTGAACAAGTCAGTTGGCGACCTGCAGGACAACCAGATGTGGCAGGTTCCGACGGCCGGTTACCGCACGACCAGTGGCTACGACGCCACCACAGGGTGGGGGACGCCGGACGGCCCGCGGTTCGTATCGGGCCTGGCGGCGATGCCGTGACCCGCTGAGGTGCGACCACTTCCGTGAGTACTTTCGCCGGTTTATGACCGGCGAAAGTACTCACGGAAGTGAGCTGGCGACAACGGGTGGGCCGCCCTCGGCGCGAGTCTCTCCGTCTACTCGCCGAGCGCGCCTTTGCCGACGGTGAGCAGCACGGCGGAATCCTCCAGCGCGGCCAACGCATGCCGGTCGGGCGGCACCACGAGGAGATCACCCTGCCTGCCCTCCCATGACACCTCACCGGACGTCAATCGCACCCTCCCGCGCAGTATGTGCAGGGTGGCTTCCCCGGGGTTCTCGTGCTCGGCGAGGGAATGCCCGGCCCGCAGCGCGATCAATGTCTGACGCAGCACGTGCTCGTGGCCGCCGTAGACGGTGCGCGAACTGCGACCGCTTGAGGAGCTTCCAGCCCGTTCCATCTCTTCGCGGGCAAGTGCGTCCAGTGAGAGCTTCTCCATTGGTGCAGCCTAGAACGATCTGCCCGCGCAAGGTGCGCAGGGACGCTAGTAGCGTCGTACGGGTTCGACCAGGCCGCCGAGGCCCACGGTGCAGCGCTGCGGCTCGATGCCCTGCTCGACCGACGACCACATCTACGGGGTTACTGGGAAGCTGGCGGTGACCGCTAGGCCGCCACCGGGGACCGCGTCGGCGTTGACCCGGCCACCATGTGCCGAGACGACGGCGCGCACGATCGACAATCCCAGCCCGGTGCCGGAAGACGCGGTGCGGTCGACCCCGGCGCGGCGGAACGGCTCGAACAGTTCCGCGACCCGATCCAGGTCGATCACCATACCGGAGGACGCAACTCGCAACACGCTCCATTGTGGATCGGAGCCGGTGTGCACGTCGATCCAGCCGCCCTCGTTGTTGTGCCGCACCGCATTCTCCAGCAAGTTGCCTGCAACCCGCTCCAGCAGGGCTGGATCGCCGACCACATACGTCGGCGAAGTATCCGTCCGAATCCGAAGGTGCCTGCACGCGGCGTCGGCGCGCACCGCCTGCCAGGCACTGGCCACCACCGCGGCGAGGTCGACAGGTTCCCTGCGAGACAGCCCTGCACCATCGGTACGGGCGAGTAGCAGCAGGGATTCAACCAGTTCACCGGCGCGCAGCGTCGCCGAACGCAGCACCTCGGCCATCCGCCGCAGCTCCGCGGCATCGGCTTCGGGATCGGACAATGTCACGTCAAGCTCGGTACGTATCACCGAGAGCGGGGTGCGCAGCTCGTGACTGGCATCGGCCACGAAACGCCGTTGCGCGCCGAAGGTCGCCTGCAGCCGATCCAGCATGGCGTCGAAGGTGTCGGCCAGTTCCGCCACCTCGTCACGCGGACCACGCAGTGCGATGCGCTCGCCCAACGAATCCGCGGACAACTTCCGCGCCATGGCCGTGACCACGTGCAGCGGGCGCAGCAAGCGCCCGGTGAGCACCCAGGCCAGCAACCCCGCCGCGATCACCACGCAGACGAACGCGATCAGCCCGGCATGCAGCACTTCTTCCCGCGCGTGAGCCTGCAACGCCGCCGAAAGGTCCGCGGCACCGATGTCCACCCCGTCGATACGGACCGTGCTGCCCGGTGGAAGTTGCGGTCCGGTGGCGACCACCCGGCCGACAAGTTGCCAAGCCAGCCACAACAGGACACCGCTGACAACGGCGACGAGCGCGGTGGCGAGCAGGGTGATCCTGGCGCGCAGACCAGGTCCACGGCGTCGTGGTGACCCGCTCCCGTCAGCCAACCGCCGCACCTTCATCGTCCGCGGCGGGCACTCGGTAGCCCGAGCCGACGACGGTGTCGATGATGCCTGGCTCGCCAAGCTTCTTGCGCAGTGTCATCACCGTGACGCGCACCGTCGTGGTGAAAGGATCCGCGTTCTCGTCCCAGACCCGTTCCAGCAGTTCCTCGCTGGACACCACAGAGCCCTTGGCCGAGAGCAGCACCTCAAGCACGCCGAACTCCTTGCGCGTCAGCTCGACCGGCCGTCCGCCACGGGCGACTGTGCGTTTCGCGGGATCGAGCTGCACGTCTGCCGTATGCAGGACCGGCGGATTGGCGGGCGTCGAGCGGCGCGCGAGCGCCCGCACCCGCGCCACCAGCTCGGGGAAGGCGAACGGCTTCGCGAGATAGTCGTCGGCGCCGAGAGACAAGCCCTGCACCCTGTCAGCGACGGTGCCGCTGGCCGTCAGCATGATCACCCGAGTGATCTGTCCGGAGCCGACGATGTCGGAGCACAGGTCGTCACCCGACATTCCCGGCAGGTCGCGATCCAACACCACCACGTCGTACCGGGTGATCGATGCCTTCTCGTGACCGTCGTCACCGTTGAGCGCGACGTCCACTGCCATACCTTCCCTGCGCAGGCCGCGAGCGATCGCGTCGGCGAGTGGTTCCTCATCTTCGACTACCAGGATGCGCACGTTCCCACCGTGCCACAACCCGCTCCCCCGACGGCACGCGACCCGTGCGCTAGGCGCCGTCCTTGCGGGCACTGAGCTCCGAGGCCGAGTCGACCGCGGGCCCTGCCGTGCCATTGCCGTTGAGGGCTTGGTCTCCGATGGGGTCGGCGACCCACTCTGTGATCCGCCGTGAGGTGTCCTGCGGGGTCAGCCCAGCACCCGCTAGCACCTGCGAGCGCGAACCGTGGGTGTGGAACCGTTGCGGGATGGCGAGATCCAGCAGCGGCCGCTCCACGCCTGCGTCACGCAGCGCAGCGGACAGCGCCCACCCGAACCCCCCGTGCCGTCCGGAGTCCTCCAGCGTCGCGACGAAGCGGTGCTCGGCGGCAAGCGCGGGGATCTCCTCGGGAACCGGCACCACCCAGCGCGGGTCCACCACGGTGACACCGATGCCCTGATCGGCTAGCCGCCTGGCGGTGTCGAGCGCGAGCTCACCCAAAGCCCCGACCGCGACGAGCAGCAGGTCCTTGCCTTCGCCATGGGCAGGGTCGCGCAGCACGTCGACACTGTCGCCCACCCTGCGCGCCGCGGGCACCTCGTCCGGCGCTTCGCCCCTGGAGAAGCGCAGTACCGTCGGGCCGTCGTCGACCTCGATCGCCTCGGCGAACTCCTCGCGCAGGGTTACCGCATCCCGCGGCGCCGCCGCCCGCAAGCCAGGCACCATGCCCAGCAGCGAGAGGTCCCACATCCCGTGGTGGCTCGGGCCGTCGGGGCCGGTCACCCCCGCGCGATCCAGGACCACGGTGACCGGCTGACGGTGCAGCGCGACATCCATCAGCAACTGGTCGAACGCGCGGTTGAGGAATGTCGAATACAGCGCGACGACCGGGTGCATGCCACCCATCGCCAGCCCGGCCGCCGATGTCATGGCGTGCTGCTCGGCGATGCCGACGTCGAAACAACGGTCTGGGAAGGACGCCGCGAACCGGTCGAGACCGGTGGAACAGAGCATCGCGGCGGTGATCGCCACAATGTCCTGCCGCCGCTGCCCGACCCGCAGCAGCTCGTGGGAGAACACCGAGGTCCAGCTCTGCCCGGGTGAGGACCCGCCCGACTTCGGCGCGCTGATCTGGTGCATCTGATCGGCTTCGTCGTTCTCCGCGGGCGCATGGCCGTTGCCCTTGCGCGTCACCACATGCACGATCACCGGACCGCCGAAAGCTTTCGCCCGGCTCAGTGCCACCTCAAGCGCGTGCATGTCATGGCCGTCGATCGGCCCGAAGTACTTCAGGCCGAGATCCTCGAACAGCGGCTGCGGCGCCAGCACGTCCTTGATACCGCGCTTGGCTGCGTGCAGCAGCGAATAGGCCGGCTTGCCGATCAGTGGGGTGCCAAGCAAGGCGCGCTTGCCACTGGCCAGCGCGCGCTCGTAACCCGGCTGCAACCGCAGCGAAGCCAGGTGATCGGCGAGCCCGCCGATGGTCGGCGCGTAGGAACGGCCGTTGTCGTTCACCACGATCACCACGGGGCGAGTGCGGTCGGCCGCGATGTTGTTCAACGCCTCCCAGCACATGCCGCCGGTCAGCGCGCCGTCCCCCACGACAGCGACGGCATGCCGGTCGACGCCCTGGAGCTGGAATGCCTTCGCCAGCCCGTCGGCGTAGGACAGCGCGGTGGAAGCGTGACTGTTCTCAATGAAGTCGTGCTCGCTCTCGGCCTTGGACGGATATCCTGACAAGCCGCCCGCCTGCCGCAGCTCGTCGAACCGGTCATGACGGCCCGTCACGATCTTGTGCACGTATGCCTGATGGCCGACGTCGAACAGCAACGGATCCGCAGGCGAATCGAACACCCTGTGCAGCGCGAGCGTCAACTCCACAACCCCGAGGTTCGGCCCGAAGTGCCCGCCGGTCCGGGAGACCTTGTCGACCAGGAACTCCCTGATCTCCCCGGCGAGGATGCCGAGCTGCTCGTAATCCATCCGTTTCACATCCGCCGGACTGTGCACGGTCTCCAGCAGCCTCACCGTTTCACCCCATCCGATGTCGGGAAGTCACGCCACGTCTCGCACCGCATCGTTTCAGTCTAGAAGCCCGTGCGTGCCACCGGCCCGTCGAGCATCGTCCCCGACGCCCATCACGGTGCCACAGCGGTGAACAGGGCGACGCATTCCACATGATGGGTCATCGGGAAGGCGTCGAAGGCACGCAGCCGCGTCAGCTGGTAACCGAGGCCCGCGAACCCGGCGACATCGCGTGCCAGCGCGGCTGGATCGCAGGCCACGTACACCACGCGTTGCGGCCCGGCCGCAACGATCCCACCGACCACCTCACGGCCAGCACCCTTTCGCGGCGGATCGAGCACGACCACGTCGGGCCTGGCGGGCCGGATGCCCCTGGCCAGCGCGGCAGCCACCTTGGCTGACAGGAACCGCGCCTGTGGCAGATCCGCCAGATTCCGCCGACCGTCGTTGACCGCGTCACGGGAAGCCTCAACGACCAGCACGGAACCGCGCTCACCGACCTGACCGGCAAGCACCGCGCCGAACAGCCCTGCCCCGCCGTAGAGGTCCCACGCGGCCCCGCCATCGGGTGCCTCGGCGAACTCGGCAACGACCGCTGCCAGCGTCTCGGCCGCCGCCGCGTGCACCTGCCAGAAGCCGGTGGCCGCGAGGCGCCACCGCCTGCCGATCGCGCGCTGCGAGGCGATGCCGTCACCGGCGACCTGACGTGGGGTTCCCCTGCGTCCCGACCGCGCGGGTGGTACCTCCTGCATGTGCACGTCGCCCGCGTCGTCGGCGACCACCTCCACCTCACCGTACGGCGTGAACCGGCGCGCCGTCACCGCGGCGACCGCGGCCCGCACAGTGATCGGGCAGTCGACGACCGGGATCACCTGGTGGCTGCGGTGGGCACGAAATCCCGGCGCGCCGTCGCCGTCGACGGCGAAGCGGGTGCGGGTTCGCCAGCTCGTGGCGTCGCCCGGCAGCGCTTCCACCTCCACCGGCCACTGCACACCTGCCAGCCTGCGCAGCTGCTCCGCGACCACATCCGCCTTCAGCTCGCGCTGCGCGGCAGGGTCGACATGTTGAAAATCACAGCCGCCACAACCGCCTGGCCCGCTGACGGGGCACGGCGCGGCCACCCGGTGCCTGGAACTCTCCAGCACCTCCACCGCGTCGGCGCGGCAGAATGAACCGCCGCGATCCTCCGTGATGTGCGCGAGCACCAACTCGCCAGGCAGCGCGTGCCGAACGAACACCACACGACCGTCCACCCTGGCTACGCAAAACCCGCCATGTGCCACCGCACCAACCCGCAGCTCCACCGTGCGACCCGTCCAATTTCCGGCGCCGATAGCAGCCATCATGTCCGGCCCTCATCATCATTGTTCTTGCGGATCGGGGCATTGAGCCCCCGGCGAACCGAACCAGGCGCACTTGCCAGCGTCCTGCGCTTGGCACGCTCGAACGCCCGCCGCGAGGACGCGAGCTGCCACGGCACGCTGGTGACCATCACTCCCGGCTGGAACAGTAAGCGGCCCTTGAGTCTTAGCGCGCTCTGGTTGTGCAGCAGCTGCTCCCACCAGTGGCCGACGACGTATTCCGGGAGGAAAACCGTCACCACGTCACGGGGGTTGTCGCTGCGCACCCTGCGCACGTACTCCAGCACCGGGCGGGTGATCTCACGGT
>JBOHEL010000175.1:0-9133 GCA_050700995.1 Sciscionella sp.
TTCAAAACCCGTCCAGTGGACCATGTCGGATTGGGGATGTAACGCTCGCGTCGAGAATGCGGTGTGGCCGAACGTGTCGGCGACATGTGCTTGGGTCAGCAGAGCGGCGAGACCAATCCCGTGACTGGAATCAGTCAACGCAGGCGTGCCAGATCCCGCTGGCCGATGCGTAGCTTGTCATTGCTCATACCCGGTTCTCTGGTTAGCGGGCGACCGGCCGCCGCCCGGCGCCGCATGTGCTCAGGAACGACCGGGTGCGCGGCGCGGTCGGCAGCGGAGCCGTAGGGGCCGAACTCGATCCACTGGTAGCCCGCTTCGGATACCTCGTCGAGGAAGCGGTGCCACGGGGTCTGCTTCGCGTCGTCGGGGACCAGGCACCCCAGGAGTCCGGTGCCGAGCCGATAGGCAGTCGGTTGCCCCGGCGGGCGAGTTGGTACTGGTCGCCATCGATCCTCACTCCCTGCGCCGGTGCGCTCAGCGGCTACCTGTGACAGTCGGTCGATCCGGTCACCTCGATCAGGCAGCCGCGCGGACCTCGGCCAGCTCCACCGGGCGAGCTTCGTGGCGGGACCGCTCGCAGGCCTCCGCCACGTACAGCGCGGCGAGCGCGTCGGCCGCTGAGCACGGCGAGGCGGCACGGCCTGCCACCACATCGAGGAAGCGTCGCATCTCGGCGAGATAGGCGTCGTGGAAGCGTTCCATGAACGTCTGGTAGGGCTCGCCGGACGGCCAACTGATTCCCGCCTCGGCCGAGGGCATCGGTGCTCGCTCGTCGTGGCCGACGAACATCGCACCCTGCGAGCCGCACACCTCCAGCCGCACGTCATGCCCTATGCCGTTGTAACGGGTCAGAGTCACGGTGGCGAGCGCGCCGTCATCGAACCGCAGCAGCGCCGCCCCGGTGTCGACGTCACCGCTAACGGTGAAGATGTCAGCGCCGCGGTTGGCTCCGAGCGCGTACACCGAGACCACGTCGCGGCCCGTCAGCCACAGCAGAATGTCGAAATCGTGAATACCGCAATCCCGAAACAGCCCGCCCGATGTGGGGATGTAGGCGGCGGGCGGCGGCGTGGCATCGGCCGTCACCGCCCGCAGCGTGTGGAGCCAGCCGAGGCTGCCGCTGCGCAGTGCTTCCCGCGCCGCGAGATAGCCCGCGTCGAAGCGGCGCTGGAACCCGATCTGCAGCGGGACACCACTGCGTTCGCTGTGGGCCACCACCTCCCTGGTGCCCGCTACGTCCAGCGCCACCGGTTTCTCGCAGAACGTGGGGATCCCAGCGTCGAACGCACTATGAATCAGCTCGGCGTGCGCGCTCGTGGCCGCCGTGATCACCACACCGTCCACCCCAGAGGCGAGGACGGCGTCGGCGTCGAGGGCAGCGTCGATATCGAGCTGCCTGGCCAAGTCCTCGGCGCGGCCTTGATCCACATCGGCCACCACCAAGCCATCCACGCCGTCCAGATCGCGCAGGGTTGTGGCGTGCATGTGACCGATGCGGCCGGAGCCGATGAGCCCAATCTTCACAGACTGTCCTCCCTCACGTCGCCGGCCGCCATCACTCGGCCTGGCTCGTTTCCCGCAGCGGGCCCATCGCCGGCTTGTCCATGCGCTCCAGCTCGTGCTTGATCGCATCGAGCTCGCTGCCTCCCGCCATGTGATGCGTGAGTTCTTCCAGCGCGAGTTCATTGCGCGGGGCGCTGAGCTCGACCTCGCCCCTACTCAACACCGTGAAGTGATCCCCGACCACGTAGGCGTGGTGCGGGTTGTGGGTGATGAAGATGACCGCGAGGCCGGCGTCGCGCGCGGCGGCGATGTACTTCAATACCACGCCGGACTGCTTGACACCGAGTGCTGCGGTGGGCTCGTCGAGAATCAATACGCGGGCGCCGAAATAGATCGCCCTGGCGATGGCTACGCACTGCCGCTGCCCCCCGGAAAGCGTACCGACGGTCTGATCGATATCGGACAGCTCGATGCCCATCCTGCGCAGCTCACTGTCGGCAGTCCGTTTCATGAACTCCACGTTGAGCCTGCGCAACGGCCAGAACCCCTTGGTCGCCTCGGAGCCGAGGAAGAAGTTCCGCCACACCGGCATCAGCGGTGCAAGGGCCAGGTCCTGGTAGACCGTGGCAATACCACGATCAAGCGCCTGCCTCGGCGAGGCGAAGCTCACCGGCTTGCCGTCCACCAGGTAGCTTCCGGTGTCGTGGGGGTGAAGCCCGGAGATGATTTTGATCAGCGTCGACTTTCCTGCGCCGTTGTCGCCAAGGATGCAGCTCACCTCGCCCTGGCTGACGGTCAGGTCGAGGCCACGCAGCGCCTGGATGTTCCCGTAATTCTTGCCGATGCCGGTGAGGGTGATAGTCGCGGTTGAGGTATCACTCGTTGTCATGGTTCACCTCCGTGCGGCCCGCAGCCGGACCCACAGGTTGACGAGGACGGCGAGCAGTAGCATCGCGCCGAGGAAGAATTGGAACCAGTCTGGGTTCCAGCCCGCATAGACGATGCCCTGAGTCGTCACCCCGAAGATGAACGCGCCGAACGCGCCGCCGATCGCCGAACCGTAACCACCGGTGAGTAGACAGCCACCGACGACCGCCGCCGCGATATAGATTAACTCATTGCCGACACCCGCACCGGACTGCACGGTGTTGAAGGAGAACAGCAGGTGCATCCCGAGGAACCACGCGCCGAACCCGACAGCCATGAACAGGCCGATCTTCGTACGCTTCACGGGAACACCGACGGCACGGGCGCTCGCCTCGTCACCGCCGACCGCGAAAATCCAGTTACCGACCTTGGTGCGCATCAGTACCCAGCTCGCGATTGCCACGAAGATGAGCCACCAGAAGATGCTGACCTGTACACCCACACCGCCGATGTTCACCGTCGATGCGAAGATCGCCTTGGCGCTGGCGAAGCCGTCCATGTCGGAGATGTCGGTCGTGGCGACTCCACCGGTGACGAGCTTCGTGATCGCAAGGTTCAGCCCCTGCAACATCAGAAACGTGCCGAGCGTGACCAGGAAGCTGTGGATACCTGTCCTCATCCGCACATAGCCGTTGAACCAGCCAATGCCCAGCGAGAGCACCAGCGCGATGCCGATTCCCGCCCACACGTTCGCCGTCATCTGGAAGCTGAACATGGCGGCCATCAGGGAGGATGTGACCACCGCGACACCGGCGGACAGGTCGAACTCACCGCCGATCATCAGCAGCGCCACCGGAACAGCCATGATCCCGATCGTCGAGCTCGAGTAGAACACCGTCTCGATCGAGGCTGCCTGTCGCAGCGGCTCCGCCATCGCGAAGAAGAAGAAGAACACGATCAGGGCGCCGAACAGGGAACCGACCTCGGGCCTTCCGAGCAGCCGCCGCACGGCGGAACGGTGTGCTGCCCGCAGGGTCACGGTTGGCGGGATCGGAGCCGCCGGTTGTGTCGCAGTCTGAGTCATGGGATTTCCCTGAGTGTCACCGGCAATGCGCGACGTCGATGTCGATACGATTCCCTCATCCGTGCGCCCTACTTCGAGTACCGTGCCAGGTTCTTGATGTTCTCCGGCGTGACGAACGTCGGGCCGGTGAGTACGGGCTGGCCGCCGCCGATGATCGCGCCGTTGTACTTGTACAGCCACAGGCTGTCTACCGCCAGATAGCCCTGCAGGTAGGGCTGCTGGTCGACGGCCCACTTGATCTTCGCGCCCTTGATGGCGTTGATGACCTGCTTGTTGGTGTCGAACGTGGCCACCTGGGCTTTGCTGCCAGAGTCCTTGACGGACTGCAGCGCGGCCATCGCGAACGGGGCGCCGAGGGTGGCCACGTAGTCGATGTCGGGCTCGGACTGCAGCTTGGCCGTGATCCTCGAGCGCACGGACGCCATGTCCGCGCTCTTGACGTAGAGCACCTCGGACTTACCGTGGAAGGCTTGCTTGAGCCCGGCGCACCGGGCCTCCAGCTGAACCGAACCCTGCTCCTGGTTTACGCAGATGACATGCTTGGCACCGACCTTGTTGAGCCTGTTCCCGAATGCCTTGCCTGCCAGCATCTCGTCCTGACCGAAGTACTCCATGACCCCGAACTTCTTCCAGTAGTCCAGCCCGGAGTTGAACCCGACCACAGGTATGCCCGCGCCGATCGCAGCCTTGATCGCGCCCCGCACCGGCCCAGGGTGTGCCATCGTGACCGCGATGCCTGCGACGTGCTGGTTGATGGCGTTCTGGATCAGCGTCGCCTGCTTGCTACCGTCCGGGTCTGCCGCGTACACGAGTTGCACATTGTCCTTCTTGGCGGCGGCGTTGGCGCCCTGACGTATCTGATCCCAGAAGGTGTCACCGGGTACCGCGTGGGTGATCATGGCGATCTTGATCTTCGGGGTGCCTGCCGTGCCCGCCCCAGCCTGGTTGTGCTGCTGCTGTGAGGCCTTGCCGCCGCCGCTGCTGCAGCCCGCGATGATGAGGGCTGCCACGAGGAGTGTCCCGAGGAACGCGGTGACCCGCTTGGTTCTGGTCATCATCTTTGCCTTTGCCTGAGATCAGTCGGCGTGCAGGGAAACGGAATCCGTAGTGTGACCTGGGTCTCGGTGATCGTCAGTAGTGTCCACCGGCATCCGCGCCATGTCAATAGTTCGTACGGACATATTGACGTTCGGACGATCGAACTCACGTTGAGCTGGCGACCCGCACGCCGCTACGGAACTGCCGGACCGACAGGTTCAGACGTCGCCGCGCAAGGAGAGGTCGAACGAGTAGCGGGAGGCGCGGTAGAGGTGGCTGCCGTACTCCACGATCCGGCCGCCCTGATCGTAGGTAGCGCGTTCCATGGTCAGCAGTGGTGCACCTCTGGGCTCGTCGAGCAGTTTGCCGTCGGCGCTACGTGCGGCGCAGGCGCCGATAGTCTGGTGCGCCGCGTGCAGCCGGACCCCTCGGGCGCGCAGCAACTGGTAGAGGCCGCGCTCCTCGAGAGCTTCTGTGGTGGGCTCGATCAGGTCGGCAGGCAGATAGTTGCGCATGCGCGCTATCGGCTCCCCCTTGGCCGAGCGCAGCCGCTCCAGGTAGAGCACGTCTGTGCCGTTGGGGAGGCCGAGCGCGCGGGCGGTCGCCTCGTCGGCCGGCCTGACCTCATTGAGCAGCACCCTGGTGGTGGGGCGCTGGTCGAGCTGAGCGAGATCGTCGTACAGACTGCTCAACTCAAGGGGCCGCTTAACCTTGTTGAACACCACCTGTGTGCCCGCGCCCCGGCGCCGCACCAGCATCCCCTTGTCGACGAGCGAACCGATGGCCTGCCGCACGGTGGGTCGGGAGAGCCCAAGCTTGCCGGCCATATCGATCTCGTTGCCGAGTAGTGCCCCGACCGGCAGCTCCCCGGAGCCGATCGCCGCCTCGATTTGGCTGGCGACCTGAAAATACAGCGGGATCGGGCTGGCGTGCTCGATCACGACCCTGGTACCGGGATCCCATGTGGAATCCGGCCGGTCGCCGCGCTGCGTAGGACTCACGCACGTACCGTAGCAAAATCCAAGGGCAGATGTTATTAGGTACAAATGTCAAGACAAAGTGTTGACACCGTGCGCACTGCGGCGCTACACATGGACGGGACGCGCCGGTCACTGGCGACCGGTGTCTCACGATAGCCACCTCGGAGGCACTTCCATGAGCAGGCCATTCGATGCGATCACCATGGGACGCACCGGGGTGGACATCTACCCGCTACAGACCGGCGTCGGACTCGCGCAGGTGCGAACGTTCGGCAAATACCTTGGTGGCACGGCCACCAACGTTGCGGTGGCGGCGGCACGGTTGGGCCACCATAGTGCGGTGATCAGCCGCACCGGCGCTGACCCCTTCGGCGATTATATCCACCAGGCGCTCTCGGAGTTCGGCGTTGACGACCGCTGGGTCACACCAGTGCGCGAGTACCCGACGCCGGTGACGTTCTGCGAGTTGTTCCCGCCAGATAATTTCCCGTTGTATTTCTACCGCTACCCAAAGGCACCGGATCTGGAGATCTATCCGCACGAAGTCGACCTCGACGCGGTGGCCGAGGCAAGGATCTTCTGGATGACTGGCACCGGGCTCTGCGCCCAGCCAAGCCGCGCCGCGACAATGGCGGCCCTTGAGCACCGAAATCGGCGCGGTACGACCGTGTTCGACCTGGACTGGCGGCCAATGTTCTGGGCCGACCGCGGGGAGGCCCGCACCCGCTACCGTGAGGCGTTGGGGCATGTCACCGTGGCGGTCGGCAACCTCGACGAATGTGAGCGCGCCGTGGGCACGCGGGATCCAGACGCCGCCGCGCAGGCGCTACTGGACGCGGGCGTGGAACTGGCGGTGGTCAAGCAGGGCCCTGCCGGTGTGCTTGCCCGCACTCGCGACGAACGAATCGTCGCTCCGCCGGTGCCGGTGGAGGTGGTCAACGGCCTGGGTGCTGGTGACGCCTTCGGCGGTGCGCTGTGCCACGGCCTGCTCGCTGGCTGGGACATCGCCCACACGATGCGCTTCGCGAACGCGGCAGGCGCACTGGTCGCCTCCCGTCTCGCCTGCTCGTCGGCGATGCCGTACGAGCAGGAGATCGAGGCCATGATCTCACAACAGAAGCTCGGCGCGGCGCGCTCGAGTTCGCAGCCCGAAAGCGAGAGCCGTGTCTGACATCAGCATCGCCGAACTCACGTGGGTGCGCGCCACGCGCCCACAAGCGGTGGCCGAGGCCGCTGCCGCCCGCCGGCGCCGCCCGCTACTCGGCGAGACCGGTCGCCTGATGATCGTGGCAGCCGACCATCCGGCGCGCGGTGCGTTCGGCGCGGGCCGCGACGAGATGGCCATGGCCAACAGAGGCGATCTGCTTGAGCGATTGCGCACCGCCATCGCCAGGCCAGGGGTGGACGGCGTGCTTGGCACCCCGGACATCCTGGAGGACCTGCTGCTGCTCGGGGCGCTGGAAGGCAAAGTCGCGATCGGTTCGATGAACCGGGGTGGACTGGCCGGGGCGTCGTTCGAGCTGGACGACCGCTTCACCGCGCACCGCGCTCGCGACCTCGCCCGGTTGCGGTTCGACGGCGGCAAGCTGCTGCTGCGCATCGACTACGACGACCCCGGCTCACTGAACACGATGTGCGGCGCGGCTGATGCGGTGAACGAACTCGCCGAGCACCACCTCACCGCGATGGTTGAGCCGTTCCTCTCGCATCGAGTGGATGGCAAGGTGCGCAACGACCTCTCGGCTGCGGCAATCATGCGGTCGATGGCCATCGCGGCTGGTATCGGCGGCACGTCGGCCTACACCTGGCTGAAGCTCCCGGTACCGGAGAACGCCGACGACCTGGCGCGCGTCATGGAGGCCACGACGCTGCCGACGGTGCTGCTCGGCGGTGAGGTCACCGCCGACCCCGATGCCACCTACGAGCGGTGGCGCAAGGCGCTGCTGCTGCCGAACGTGTACGGGCTGATGGTGGGACGCACACTGCTCTACCCGCCGGACGGTGACGTCGCAGGTGCCGTGGACACCGCGGTGGGCCTGCTGTGAAGGAAGGTGCGGCGGACGTGAACAACCAGAGCCACCACCTGCGGGCCGGTACCGGCGGACGCGGTCAGTACCGGAGCTCGGTGGACCCGGTGAGCGCGGGCTGGGACTACTGCTCGCTGCGGGTGCTTGAACTGCCCGCCGGTGGCAGCCACGACTGGTCCACCGACGACTCGGAATGGGTGGTCCTGCCGCTGGCCGGTGGCGCGACAGTGCATGGTGACGGCCAGATCTTCGAGCTGACCGGGCGTAGCAGCGTTTTTGACGGTGTCACCGATTTCGCCTACCTGCCCCGCGACGCCGACGCGCGGATCACCACCAGGCGTGGCGGCCGGTTCGCGCTGACGGGCGCACGCTGCGAGCGGCGGCTGCCGGCACGATATGGCCCCGCGTCCGGTGTGCCAGTAGAGTTGCGCGGGGCTGGGCAGGCCAGCAGGCAGGTCAACAACTTCTGCGCGGCGGGGGTGTTCGAGGCCGACAAGCTGATCGCCGTCGAGGTGCTGACCCCCTCGGCGAACTGGTCGTCGTACCCGCCGCACAAGCACGATACCGAGCGTGAGGGTGAGACGCGGCTTGAGGAGATCTACTACTTCGAGATCGCTGCTTCGCACGGCACCGAAGGCGTTGGGTACCAACGGGTGTACCCGTCCGGTGACGGTAGCACGACCGACGTGCTCGCCGAGGTACGCAGTGGTGATGTGGTGCTGATCCCGGATGGTTGGCACGGGCCGTCGATGGCTGTACCGGGCTACGACATGTACTACCTCAACGTGATGGCGGGCCCTTGCGCGGAGCGAGCGTGGCTGATCTGCGACGACCCCGCGCACGCCTGGGTGCGTGAGACATGGCCCCTGACTCCTGTGGACCCGCGACTCCCCTTCTACCGCGCGCCGGAGGCGCGGCATGCGGAGGCAGGCTCATGAGTACGCGGCGGCTGACGGTGGCACAGGCGCTGGTGCGCTTCCTCGCCAACCAATACACCGAGCGCGACGCCGTGCGGCGCAGGATGATCGCAGGCTGTTGGGGCATTTTCGGCCACGGGAATGTCGCGGGCATCGGGCAGGCGCTGCTGGCGACCGACCAGGATTTCGGCTACCTGCAGGGCCGCAACGAGCAGGCGATGGTGCACGCGGCCGTCGGGTACGCGCGGCAGAGCAACCGGCTGTCGACTTACGCCGTGACGACCTCGATCGGGCCCGGCGCCACGAACCTGGTGACGGGTGCGGCGCTGGCGACGATCAACCACCTGCCGGTGCTGCTGCTGCCCGGTGACATCTTCGCGACCCGGCCCGCTGATCCGGTGCTGCAGCAGCTGGAACACCCCTCGGCTGGCGACGTCTCGGTGAACGACTGCCTGCGCCCGGTGTCGCGGTACTTCGACCGGATCTGGCGGCCGGAGGCCCTGATGCCCGCCGCGCTGGAGGCGATGCGGGTACTCGCGGACCCGGTGGAGACCGGTGCGGTGACGCTCGCGCTGCCACAGGATGTGCAGGCCGAGGCCTACGACTGGCCGGAGGAGTTCTTCGCCGAACGGTTGTGGCGGGTCCCCCGGTCAGCGCCCGATCCTCGGTCGGTGGCCGACGCGGCCGAAGCGATTCGCACCGCGCGCAGACCCCTGA
>JBOHEL010000176.1:0-9114 GCA_050700995.1 Sciscionella sp.
ATGCCACCTCCGGTGACATCACCGTGGACGGCGCCACGAATGTGGACGTGCAGGCAGACTCCGGCTCGGTGACCGTGCGCGATGTCCGCGGTACCGTGAAGACGCAGGCCAGCTCGGGTGATGTGACGTTGAACGATGTCGGAGGGGATGTCTCGGTGATGGCCAACTCGGGCACCGTCACCGGCACCGGGCTGGCAGGCCAGGCGGATGTGACAGCGAACTCCGGCGATGTGACGCTCGCCATGGCGAGCGTGACCGACGTGAAGGTGGTCGCCGACTCCGGCACCATCAGCGTCGCGGTACCGCGCGCGCGGTACCGGATCGAGGGGACGGCCGACGGTGGCACCAGAAGCGTGAGTGTGCCGACCGACCTGTCCTCGCCGCACGTGCTTGACCTCACCGCCGACTCCGGCGACGTCACGGTCACCGCACGCTGACTCGGCCGGGAACAACTGACCCGGGCCGCGCGTTGGAGGGGCAGAAAGCTTGAGTCCGCTCGACTCAACCCCGGTTTGACGATTTGCCGGGGTGACGGCAAACTTGAGCCAGACCTACTCAAGATCACGCCCGGTGTCCGGCAGAGTCTGATATCGGAGAGCAGAAAGTGGAGGGAATCCATGGCGCGAGCAGTCGGCATCGACCTCGGAACCACGAACTCCGTCGTCGCCGTCCTTGAGGGTGGCGAGCCGACGGTCATCGCCAACTCCGAAGGAGCCAGGACGACGCCGTCCGTCGTCGCCTTCGCCAAGAACGGCGAGGTACTCACCGGACAGTCGGCGAAGAACCAGGCGGTGACCAACGTCGACCGCACCATCCGCTCGGTGAAGCGGCACATGGGCACCGACTGGAAGACCGATGACGTCGACGGCAAGAAGTACACCGCGCAGGAGATCAGCGCGCGCGTGCTGCAGAAGCTCAAGCGCGACGCCGAGTCCTACCTCGGCGAGGATGTCACCGACGCGGTGGTCACGGTGCCCGCGTACTTCGAGGACGCGCAGCGGCAGGCGACGAAGGAAGCTGGCCAGATCGCGGGGCTGAACGTGCTGCGGATCGTGAACGAGCCGACCGCGGCGGCGCTCGCATACGGGTTGGAGAAGGGCGAGAAGGAGCAGACCATCCTGGTTTTCGACCTTGGTGGCGGTACCTTCGACGTCTCCCTGCTTGAGGTCGGCGACGGTGTTGTCGAGGTTCGGGCCACTTCCGGCGACAACCACCTCGGCGGCGACGACTGGGACCAGCGGATCGTCGACTGGCTGGTCGAGCGATTCAAGACCTCAAGCGGCATTGATCTGACCAAGGACAAGATGGCACTGCAGCGGATCAAGGAAGCCGCGGAGAAGGCCAAGATCGAGCTGTCCAGCTCATCGACGGCGGGCATCAACCTGCCGTACATCACGGTGGACTCGGACAAGAACCCGATGTTCCTCGACGAGACGCTCTCCCGCGCGGAGTTCCAGCGCATCACCTCCGACCTGCTCGACCGCACCAAGGCGCCGTTCAACAATGTCATCAGGGACGCGGGCGTCAAGATCGGCGACATCGACCACATCGTGCTTGTCGGCGGTTCCACCCGGATGCCTGCCGTTACCGACCTGGTCAAGGAGCTGACCGGCGGCAAGGAGCCGAACAAGGGTGTCAACCCTGACGAGGTAGTCGCGGTCGGTGCCGCGCTGCAGGCCGGTGTTCTCAAGGGCGAGGTCAAGGATGTCCTGCTGCTCGATGTCACCCCGCTGTCGCTGGGTATCGAGACCAAGGGCGGCGTGATGACCAAGCTCATCGAGCGGAACACCACGATCCCCACCAAGCGTTCAGAGATCTTCTCCACCGCGGACGACAACCAGACCACGGTGGGCATCCAGGTTTACCAGGGTGAGCGAGAGATCGCGGCATACAACAAGAAACTCGGCACGTTCGACCTGACCGGCATGCCGCCCGCACCGCGTGGAGTGCCGCAGATCGAGGTCACCTTCGACATCGACGCCAACGGCATCGTGCACGTCAACGCGAAGGACATGGCCACCGGCAAGGAACAGGGCATGCAGATCACCGGTGGTTCCGCGCTTGGCAAGGACGACATCGACCGGATGGTCAAGGATGCCGAGGCGCACGCCGATGAGGACAAGCAGCGCCGCGAGGAGGCCGAGACCCGCAACCAGGCGGAGACGCTGGTCTTCCAGACCGAGAAGTTCCTCAAGGACAACGACGAGAAGGTCCCCGAGGACGTGAAGACCAAGGTCAACGCGGCCATCGAGGAGGCGAACGAGGCACTCAAGGGCACCGATACCGAGAAGATCAAGTCGGCGGTCGAGAAGCTGGCCACCGAGTCTCAGGCCATCGGCCAGGCGCTATACGCCAACACCGAGTCCGCCACGGCCGCTGGCGACGGGTCCGCATCCTCGGCATCGGCCGATTCCGACTCCGGCAAAGCCGAGGACGTGGTTGACGCCGAGATCGTCGACGAGGACGACAAGAAGTGACTGTCCCAGGGAGCAATGGCGATAACCGCAATGAGGCTGAGGAGCCGCGGGTAGTGGTACGCGACCGCCGGAAGATCGATCCGATAACGGGCGAGCTACGCAAGCCCACCGAGCCGGGGCCGGAGATCCAAGCACCACAGGACGGTGCGCCGCCGGTCGAGGTCGAACAGGCGGCTGAGCCGGAGCATGAGTTGCAGTCCCAACTCGACGAACGGACCGCCGACCTGCAGCGGTTGCAGGCGGAGTACGCCAACTACCGCAGGCGGGTCGAGCGGGACCGCGAGCTGAACGCGGCGAACGCGAAAGCGGGCCTTGCCGCGGACCTCTTGCTGGTGCTTGACGACGTGGATCGGGCGGCCGCGCACGGCGACCTCACCGGTGCGTTCAAAGCGGTGGCGGACAAGCTCGTCGCCAGCCTGCAGAAATCCGGGCTGGAGCCATTTGGTCATGAGGGCGAGCCGTTCGACCCGAGTGTGCACGAGGCGGTACAGCACAACACGTCGTCCGAAGTGGAGGGTCCGACCGTGACAGCCGTGCTGCGGCGTGGCTACCGCTTCGGCGACAAGGTCGTGCGGGCCGCGCTGGTCGCGGTAACCGACTACGAGGCACCTGCCGCCGGCGCTGTTCCCACCGTGGACGTGGCGGACAACCCGGTAGCGGAAGCCGAGCCGGAATCCAGCGACAGCAAGTGATGATGTGATGGTGAAGGGAGGGAGACGTCCGGTATGACCGCGAGGGACTGGATCGAGAAGGACTTCTACGCGGAGCTGGGCGTCTCCTCCTCTGCCTCCGCCGACGAGATCAAGAAGGCGTACCGCAAGCTCGCCAGGGAGAACCACCCCGACGCCAATCCCGGTGACAGCAAGGCGGAGAACAAGTTCAAGGCGATCTCCGAGGCCTATGGCGTGCTCTCGGACGCGGACAAGCGCAAGCAGTACGACGAGGCTCGCGCGCTGTTCGGCGGCGGCGGGTTCGGCGGTGGTTCCGGTGGCTTCGGGGGAGGCTTCCCCGGAGGTACTGGCGGCATCGACCTTGGCGACATCCTCGGTGGCATGGGCGGCGGTGCAGGCGGCACCGGCGGTGGCGGGCTCGGCGACATTCTCGGTGGGATCTTCGGTCGGCGTGGCGGTGCCGGTGGCGCCGCGTCGGCAAACCGCCCGCAGCGCGGCGAGGACGTGGAGACCGAGATCCGCATCGACTTCGCCGAGGCGATTCGCGGTGCCACCGTGCCGCTACGACTGTCAAGCCCGGCAAGCTGCGAGACCTGCCACGGTTCCGGTGCGAAGCCGGGTACCACCCCGAAGGTGTGTCCCACCTGTCACGGCGCGGGTCTTGTCTCGCGCAGCCAGGGGGCGTTCGCATTCAGCGAGCCGTGCCGGGACTGCCGCGGCAAGGGGAAGATCATCGACAGCCCGTGCCCGGAATGCCGCGGGTCCGGCATGAGCACCAAGACGCGCACCATTACGGTGCGCATCCCGCCGGGCGTTGAGGACCTGCAGCGCATCAGGCTCGCGGCGCAGGGCCAGCCAGGGCGGAACTCGGGTCCGGCTGGCGACCTTTTCGTCAAGGTTCACGTCGGCACGCACAAAGTTTTTGGCCGCAGCGGAAATGACCTGACGGTGACCGTCCCGGTGACCTACCCGGAGGTCGCGATGGGCACCAAGATCACGGTGCCGACGCTGGACGGGAAGGTCACCGTGAAGGTGCCAGCCGGTACGTCGAGCGGCCGGGTGCTGCGCGTCAAGGGCAAGGGCATCGCACGTCGTGACGGGCGGACCGGCGATCTGCTCGTGAGGCTTGACGTGGCGGTCCCGTCGAAATTGGACTCCGCGGCGAAAGAGGCACTGCAGGCCTACGCGAAGGTCACCGGTGAGCACGATCCACGTGGGGAGCTGTGGCGGTTGCTAGGACGGGAGGCCACATGATCGACAATGGCGGAGCCTCGGTCGTGGTGGCTGACCGGGTGCGGGTGTCCCGCAAGATACCGGAGGCCACATGATCGACAATGGCGGAGCCTCGGTCGTGGTGGCTGACCGGGTGCGGGTGTCCCGCAAGATACCGGAGGCCTGCTGATGGCTGGATTGTTCCCGCATGGCGCCGACGAGGACACGCCGGTTTTCGTGATCTCCGTTGCCGCTCAGCTCGCAGGGCTGCATGCGCAGACGCTGCGGGCATACGACCGGCATGGCCTGGTGTCGCCAGGGCGCGCGCCAGGGGGCGGCAGGCGGTACTCAGCACGGGACATCGCGTTGCTGCGGGAGGTGCAGCGGCTCTCTCAAGCCGAGGGTGTGAACTTGGCTGGGATCAAGCGCATCATCGATCTGGAGAATCAGGTGGACGCGCTGCATTCCCGGGTGACCGAGTTGATGGAGGAGTTGGCGCTCGCCCATGCCGCCGCAGAGCATGCCGCTGCGGTGGTTCATGCCTCCTACCGTCACGAACTGGTGCCGGTGCGCCCCAGGACCGACACCGCGCTGGTGGTCTGGAAGCCGGAACGCAAGCGCCGCCGCTAGTCCGAAGTTGTGCTGAAAGTGGCTCTTGTTCCCAAGAGGGGAATGAACGCCACTTTCAGCGGCATCTACGACACAAGAGCCACTTTCAGCAGCACTAGTCGATGGTGAACGGGTCGTAGCGGATGTGGTCCAATGGGGTGCCTGCCACGAGCATCCGTGACACCGTCGAACGGATCATCGCGGGGGAGCCTGCGACCAGCACATCCCGGTCCGCCCACGCTCCGTAGCGGGTGACCACGTCGGCGAGCCTGCCGTGTTCCACGTCACCAGAGCCGGGCTCGGACTCCAGCACTGGCACGACGCTCAGCCACGGGTTGCTCGCGGCCAACCGCTGCAGGTTGCGCAGCGCGTAGAGATCATCGGAGACCCGGCCACCGTAGAACAAGTGGACCCGTGGGTTCTCGCCCCATTGCGCCAGGTCGTCGAGGATGGCCTGCATGGTGGCTACGCCGGTGCCGCCCGCGACCATCAGCACGTCGCGGCCCGCCTCGCGGTCAACTGCAATGCGGCCGAGCGGTGAACCGATCCGCCAGGCGTCGTCGATCTGGCTGTGTCCGACGATGGAGCGGCTGACCCAACCAGATGGCACAGCGCGGACGTGGAACTCCATGACGCCGTCCTCGCGCGGCGCGTTCGCCGGCGTGAGGTAGCGCCACAGCCTGGGGCGTTGTGGTACCTCAATGCTCAGGTACTGCCCTGCGAGGTACGGCACAGGGTGATCGGGTTGTACCCGGACCACCGCGATATCCAGGCTCAGCCGCTCGTGCTCGACGACGGTCCCGTGCCACCATGCCGGGTTCTCGTCGGCAGCGGCCGCTTCCTGCATGGTGCGGGCCATGACGGTGTAGCCCTCCGCCCACGCCCGCTCTACCTGTGGCGTCCAGCCCGCGCCGAGGAAGTGCTTGATCGCGGCGAGCAGGGCGGTGCCCACGGCCTCGTAGTGCCTGGCGACCACCCCGAACTTGCGGTGGTCGCGTCCCAACTGGTGTAGGAACGGCGAGAGGTCCTCTGGACGGTCGAGCATCTGCACGAAGTAGACCAGCGCGCGCAGCAAGCGGCTGCGCTGGAGTTGCATGTTGGCGGGGAACAGGTCGCGGATCGCCGGGTCAAGACTGAACAGCATGCCGTAGAACAGCTTGGCGACCTCGGGGGTCTGCGGCTCGACCGTGGCCCAGCTTTCGCGGATGAGTTGCACCACGGCGGCAGCACCCGGCGGGGGTTGGCGACGCGGCGCGGGAGGAACCGGGTCGATCACGGCGTTGGCTGTCATGGTCGGGGCGCAGTCTCCACTGTCTCGGCGGCGTCGGCAAGGGGGCCATCGCACGGCCACGCCGTGCGCACGCGGTGCGACGTGCCGCATTGTCCGACGATGCGGATGTTACCGCGACGGTGCAAGGTTTTCCTACCTTTGCGACGGGCCGTTTACTCAGGGTAATATTTGACCTTCACCTGTATGGCCCAATGCCGCCGGATTGGATGTATAGATCGAGGTCGCAAGGTCACATTGGCACAATCCGTTCGGCCGACGATACAGCGCAGCAGGCGGGGATCACGGGGTGCGTACCGTCACGATACGGGGGCGCTAGCGTTTCCACTGTCTACAGGCGAGTGGAGGTACCCGGTGACGGATGAGGCGGTGGGCGCGGGTGCTGCGTCCGGCCAGCCGGACGATGTCAGGACGGCCGTTGCGCAGCGTGTGGAACGGGAACTGTCGATGCTGTTCGGGCGGGCACGGAGCGTGTCGCTGGCGCTGGCGTCACAGGTGCATCCCGAGTTGGACTCGGCCTCCTACGCCCTGCTGCTGCACCTGGCTGCCTCCGGGCCGACTCGGGCCGCAGCAGTCGCGGGGCGGGCAAACCTGGATAAGTCCACGGTGAGCAGGCAGATCGCGCGACTGGGAGAACTCGGCCTCGTCGAGCGGGTCACCGACCCCTTGGACGGCAGGGCGCGGCTTATTCAGCTCACGACGGCAGGCCACGATCGGCTGGAGGCGGTTCGGGAGCAGCGTAGGCGTGAGCTTCGTGCCCGGTTCATGCCGTGGTCAACCGAGGACCTCGCCGAGTTCGCGCGCCTGCTGGGACAGTTAAACGAAACACTGTGAGTGACACCGATCGGCGGCGAACGCCGCGCACGGTACCCACAGCCTGTGGATAAGTCTGTGGGTAACCCTGTGTACCCCAGGTGGACGGGTGTGGATAACTGTAGACTCGAAAATACCTAGCCTTGAGCGGAACAGGCTCAACTTTCCTGACGTTGTGCAAAGTGACAGCGGTTGCGCCACGCTGGACGAGCACGCCGCGGTCACCCTCGACGGACTTCAGATGAGGTAGGAATGGACGCCTTCAACCCGACGACGAAGACTCAGCAGGCGATTTCCGCCGCCGCCCAAACCGCGACGCTGGCAGGCAACCCGGACATCGCGGCCGCGCACCTACTTGGTGCCCTGCTGGCGCAGGGAGACGGGATCACCGCACCACTGCTCACCGCCGTCGGTGCCGATCCGGCGCAGGTCCGCAAGGGATTGGAACCGCTGATCAACAGTCTTCCCTCGGCCACCGGCAGCACGGTATCCGCGCCACAACTCTCGCCAGATGCGGTCAAGGCGCTCACCCACTCCCAGCGGCTCGCCACCGAGATGGGCGACGAGTACGTCTCCACCGAACACTTGCTGGTCGGGTTGGCTGCCGAAGGCGGAAAGGTCGCCGAGCTGCTCAAACGGCACGGCGCGACCGCGGAGGCATTGCGTGAGGCGTTCACCAAGGTGCGTGGCTCCTCGCGGGTCACCAGCCCCGATCCCGAGGGGACGTATCAGGCGCTGGAGAAGTACGGCAACGACCTCACCGCGTCGGCACGCAAAGGCGAGCTGGACCCGGTGATCGGGCGCGATTCCGAAATCCGGCGTGTCGTGCAGGTGCTCGCGAGGCGCACCAAGAACAATCCTGTGTTGATCGGCGAACCCGGTGTCGGCAAGACCGCGATCGTGGAAGGGCTCGCGCAGCGCGTCGTGGCAGGCGATGTCCCGGAGTCGTTGCGCGGCAAGCGAGTGGTGTCGCTCGATCTTGGCTCCATGGTGGCAGGCGCAAAGTTTCGGGGCGAGTTCGAGGAGCGACTCAAGGCGGTGCTCAAGGAGATCACCGAATCGGCGGGCCAGATCATCACCTTCATCGACGAGCTACACACCATCGTGGGTGCGGGCGCGACCGGCGAGGGAGCGATGGACGCCGGGAACATGATCAAGCCCATGCTGGCCCGCGGCGAACTGCGCATGGTCGGTGCCACCACGCTCGACGAGTACCGCAAGCACATCGAGAAGGACGCCGCCCTGGAGCGGCGATTCCAGCAGGTGTTCGTCGGCGAGCCTTCGGTGGAAGACACCGTGGGCATCTTGCGTGGACTCAAGGAGCGTTACGAGGTGCACCACGGCGTACGCATCACAGACTCAGCACTGGTCGCCGCCGCCACGCTCTCGGACCGTTACATCACCGCGCGCTTCCTTCCCGACAAAGCGATCGACCTGGTTGACGAGGCTGCCTCCCGGCTGCGAATGGAGATCGATTCCCGGCCGGTGGAGATCGACGAGGTGGAGCGTGCCGTGCGGAGGCTGGAGATCGAGGAAATGGCTCTGTCCAAAGAGGACGACCTCGCCTCGAAGGACCGGCTGGCGGCGCTGCGCGCGGAGCTGGCGGAGAAGCGCGAGGCACTCTCCGCGCTCACCGTCCGCTGGCAGAATGAGAAGGGCTCGATCGACAAGGTCCGCAACCTCAAGGAGCAGCTTGAGCAGCTGCGTGGCGAGTCGGAGCGCGCCGAGCGGGACGGCGATCTCGGCCGCGCCGCGGAGCTACGATACGGCAAGATTCCCGCGCTGGAAAAGGAACTTGACGCAACCACCGAATCCACAACGGGGTCGCCGGACAGCCAGGTCATGCTCAAGGAGGAGGTTGGCACCGACGACGTCGCTGACGTGGTGAGCGCGTGGACCGGGATCCCGGCGGGCAGGTTGCTGGAGGGCGAGACCGCGAAGCTGTTGCGGATGGAGGACGAACTCGGCAAGCGAGTCGTGGGGCAGTCCGCCGCCGTCACCGCGGTGTCGGATGCGGTACGGCGTACGCGTGCAGGCGTCGCCG
>JBOHEL010000177.1:0-9103 GCA_050700995.1 Sciscionella sp.
CGGGATGACCTGCACCGTGTCACCAAGATACTCACCGCGCCGCTCCTTGGCTATCACCTCCGAATACACCTGCCCCGTAGTGACATTCGCGTACCCCGCGAGGTCACGGTCCAGGAACCGCTCGTAGTGCCCGATGTCCAGATCGGTCTCGGCACCGTCCTCGGTGACGAACACCTCGCCGTGCTGGAACGGGTTCATCGTGCCGGGGTCGACGTTGAGATACGGGTCAAGCTTCTGCATGGTCACGCGCAGCCCGCGTGCGGTGAGCAGTTGCCCCAGGCTGGACGCCGTAAGTCCCTTCCCGAGGGAGGAGGCGACGCCGCCGGTGACGAAAACGTGCTTGGTGGTGCGTGCCTGAAACGCCAACGAGGCTCCCGTGAATCACTGCTCACCGGCTCCCACCGGCTCACAGACCGTCTCAGACCGGCGGTGGCCGGTCTGACTGTCCACGGGGTTTCATCGTATCTCACGTCGAGGACACAGTCGCGACAGCCTGGTGGCCCGGTGTGTCCCGGAGCGCCAAGACTAACCGGCGGCGCCACCGCCGGGTATCGCCGCCTGCGCATTGCCTGCGGTTCCGAAACGCCCCGGCTGGCTGTTCAGCTGAGCCCGCAGCGCCAGCACGGTGGTCACCTGACCCGCGGCGGTATCCGCATCGTCGACGGTGGAGAGGATCGAACTGGCCGCGGTGTCCGCTCTCACCACGCCGAGCGCGCCACTGCCACCTGCGGACCCGCTGGTTCCCGCAAGCACGGTGCCTGCACCGGAACGTTGCATCTGGGCGGCGAAATGAGCCAACGTTGACGCCCGGTCGGCGGCACCGTCGCCATGCAGCCCGCCGCCGGTGAGCACGATCGCGAGCTGTGCCGGGGCGACATTCCCGCTCGCGGTGAGGAACCCGCCGTCGGTGAGACCCGAGATCGCCGATGCGATCTCATTCGGATTGGCCTGCGGCTTGTTGTTCGCCTTGTTCAGCAGCAGCAGGTCGCCGAGCAACCCGCCTGCCAACGTTCCGGGATCCGACGCGGTAGGCAACTGCGCGCCCGCCGGGATCATTCTGGTCACCAGATCACGCAGCCGATCGGCTTTTGCTGGATCGGAGAAGGCGTCCGTCAACTGCACCTGCGCCGTGACACTGCCACCGGCTGACTTGATCAGCGAGGTCAATGCGTCACGGTCGGCAGGCTTGGCACTCGACGTGGTGATCACGGCCACTGTCCGCTTGTCGAGTGCGCCGCGCACCGCGAGCGGCCCGACACCCTTCGCGAACTGCTCGCCCGAAGCAAGCCGTGACCGCAGTGAGCTGTTCTGCGCCTGCAGGTCCGAGACCTGCTTGCCGAGTTGCTCCTTCTGACCGGATAGCCCCGAGAGCAAGGTGTTGGACAGCGTGGTGGAACCGAGCACGACGCCGATCGCCAGCGCGAGGAATACCGCGGTGATCGAGATGACGTGGTACCGCAACGAGATCACGACAGAAGCCCCTTGACCCAGGAAACGATGTGCTGCCACATAGTGGGCATCCAGTCGAACGCCACCCTGCCGAGATCCGAGACGAGCAGCGCCACCAGGATCGCGATCACGGCCGCCAGCACCATCAGCACGATGGCGCCGGTTGATACCCGGCTCCGGTGCAGTGTGGCTACCGCCTTACCGTCGACGATCTTGCTGCCCAGCTTGAGTCTGGTGAGAAACGTCGAGGGGTTGGAGCCGGAGCGACCGCGGTCAAGGAATTCCCGCAGGGTGGCCTGGAACCCGATCGTGACCACCAGGCTCGCGCCGTGCGCCTCGGCCAGCAGCAACGCCAAGTCCTCCGCGTTGCCGGAGGCCGGGAACGTCACGGCGCCGATGCCGAGGTCCTGGATACGCGCGAGCCCTGGAGCATACCCGTCGGCCTGGGCGGGCACCACGACCTCCGCGCCCGATTTCAAGGTCTCAGTACCGATACCGTGCGGATCACCGACGATGATCTTCGGCTGGTAACCTGCGGCGTGCAGCGTGTCGGCACCGCCATCGACACCGATCAGCACCGGCCGATGCTCGGCGATGTACTTCTTCAATGCCCGCAGATCCTCGGCATGGCCGTGACCAGGCCCGACCACGAGCACCTCGTGATCACGCAATGGCACCCTCAGATCTGGCACACCGACCCCGTCGAGAATCAGCGTGCGCTCCCTGCGAAGGAACTCGATCGTGTTCGACGAGAACGCCTCCAGCTGAGCCGACATCCCCGCCTTGGCCTCAATCATCTGGTCGGCAACCGACTCCGCGGTCTGCTCGGACCCGCTGGCGATCTGCCGCTCGCCGAGATAGACGGCACCCTCGTGCAACCGGAGCTTGCTGCCCTCCTTGACCTTGCGCAACACCTCCGGGCCGGTGCCGTCGATCAGCGGGATGCCCGCTGCCACCAGTACCTCTGGGCCGAGATTGGGAAAACGTCCCGACGTCGACGGCGAGGCATTGACAACCCCGGCTACCTCTGCGGACACCAGCGCTTCCGCGGTGCGCCGGTCCAGGTCGAGTTGGTCGAGCACGACGACGTCACCGGGCCCGATTCGTCGAAGCAGATCACCGGTGCGGCGGTCGACTCGCGCGATCCCGGAGACGCCAGGAAGGCCGTGGGTATCTCGAGTGAGCAGGCCGGAAAGCTTCATGCCCCTGATCGTGACAAATTCGCAGCCAATATTCGGTACGCCACGCCGAGACGATTTCCGCTGGTCAGTTTGAGCCGCATCACCCCGCGCCCCGGTTCGGTCACGATTTCCGCCGTTTAGCGGTGGCCCGCCTTGGCCTGCCTCGCCGCCGTGCCAGCATCGCCGAGCGGTCCCGTTCCGCCACCGCGAGCAGTTCCTCGGCGTGCGCCCTGCCGGTGTCCGTCGACTCCATCCCCGCCAGCATCCTCGCCAGCTCCACGACTCGCTGCTCCTGCGACAGTTGCCGTACCGCACTCTCGGTGATCTGACCGTCAATCGTCTTGTCGACCACGAGGTGGCGATCGGCGTATGCCGCGACCTGCGGCAGATGCGTCACGACGATCACCTGGTGGCTGCGGGCCAACGCTGCCAGCCTGCGCCCGATCTCCACGGCGGCCCTGCCGCCGACCCCCGCGTCCACCTCGTCGAAAACCATGGTGGGAACGGGGTCGGCATGGGCGAGTACCACCTCAAGCGCCAGCATCACACGGGAAAGCTCACCGCCGGACGCTCCCTTGTGCACCGGCAGCCAGGTCGCGCCGGGATGCGGGCGCAGCCGCAGCTCGACGTCGTCGGCACCGTCTGGCCCGGCGTGCAGCAGCTTCTTCCCTGCGCGCAACCCGTGGGGATCGGTGTCATCGACCGCGCGAGGTGTCACGGCCACCTCGATGGCGGCCTGCGCCATCGCCAGCCCGCCCAGTTCCGCGGTAACAGCCTCGGCGAGTTCGCCGGCGGCCTCTGTGCGACAGCCTGTGATCTCCTGCGCGGCCGCAGCCAGCTCGCTCGCCAGTTCATCCCGCCTGGCGGCAAGCGCGGCGAGTGCCTCCTCGGAGGTGTCCATCCCCACGAGCCGCTGCTCGGCTTCCGATGCCCACTCCAGCACCCCGTCGACGTCGGCGGCGTACTTCCTGGTCAGGGCCTTGAGCTCGGCCTGCCGTGCCAGTACCTGCTCCAGCCGCTGCGGGTCGGCCTCCAGACCGTCCAGGTAGCCGCCGAGTTCCGCGCCGACGTCTCCGAGCAGCGCGGCCGCCTCCGCAAGCCGAGGTTCTAGCTCCACCAAGGCCGGATCCTCCGCAGCCGCCACCTTGCGCCGCGCCTCCGCGACGAGGCCGAGTGCTCCGATCGCCTCACCACCCGCGCCCGCGTCCTGCTCGGCTCCGCTGACCGCGTACTGAGCTTCGCTGGCGGCGCCACGCAGCTCGTCGACGTCTGCCAGCCTGCGAGCCTCTGCCACCAGGTCGACATCCTCACCAGGCTTCGGCGATACCGCCGCGATCTCGGCGAGACCATGCCGCAGCAGGTCCGCCTCGCGAGCCAGTTCCCGCGCGCGTTCCGTCCGCTCGACGAGCTCCGCCAGCACGTGCAGCCATTCCTCGCGCAGCTCCCGGTAGCGACGCAACGGCACGCCAACTGGATCACCCGCGAACCGATCGAGCACCGAACGCTGTTCGCCTGGACGCATCAGGCGCAGTTGGTCGTTCTGGCCGTGCACCGCAAGCAGATGTTCCGAGAGCTCCGCCAACACCGATGCGGGCACCGACCGACCCCCGACATGGGCTCGGGAGCGACCGTCGCTGCCGACCGTACGGGCGCAGATCAGGCTGCCGTCATCGTCAAGCTCGGCACCCGCATCGGCAAGTACTTCCGCCGCGTGCGGGTCGGCAGGCGCCTCGAACCAGCCCTCGACGACGGTCCGGTCGGACCCCGCACGCACCCGCGATGCCTCCGCCCGGCCGCCGCCGAGCAGGTGCAGGCCGGTGACGACCATGGTCTTACCCGCACCGGTCTCACCTGTCACCACGGTAAAGCCCCGGTGTAGCTCAAGGACGGCCTCGCAGATCACGCCGAGGCCGCGGATACGCATCTCGGACAGCACGCTGCGAACAGTAGTGCTTACCCACGACAAGGCGCACACAGATCACCCACTGCGCTGGTCGCGGGCGTGGTGTCCTGGTTACCCGCTACGCATGTGGGGCCCGCGCCAACCGTGCACCGGCAGGCCGAACTTCCGCACCAGCCGGTCAGTGAACGGGTCGCCGCGCAACCTCACCAACCGCACCGGCTGCCGACCTTCCACCACCTCGACGCGGGCGCTCGGTGGTAGTTCGACGGTGCGCCTGCCATCGCAACACAACACAGCTGGATGGCCGTGAGCGTCGATCTCCAGCGCCACCACAGATGATGGGGATACCACGAGCGGCCGAGCGAACATCGCGTGCGCGTTACTCGGCACCACAAGCAATGCCTGCACGTCCGGCCACACGATCGGCCCGCCTGCCGAGAATGCGTACGCCGTCGAGCCCGTTGGCGTCGCGCACAACACCCCGTCACAACCGAAAGCGGAAACCGGCCTGCCGTCCACCTCGATGACGACGTCGATGACCCGTTCCCGGCTGCTCTTCTCCACGCTCGCCTCGTTCAGCGCCCATGTCCGCACCACCTGCTCACCGTTCACGGTGGCGGTCACGTCAACGGTCGTCCGCTCCTCGACGTGATACCTGCGCTCAACCACTGCGCGCACGGCATCCTCCAGCGCGTCGGAGTCGGCCTCGGCCAGGAAACCCACCCTCCCGAGATTCACCCCAAGGACCGGCACGCCCGCGGGCCGCGCCACCTCGGCGGCGCGCAGCAACGTGCCGTCGCCGCCAAGCACGAACACCAATTCCGTACCCGCCGCCGCGGCCGCACCGGCCGGGACGGTCGATGTGTAGCACCTCGGGTCGAGGTCGGGCGCCTCATCGGCCAGCACCCGCAACCGGACACCCGCAGCGGAGAACCAGCCCGCTACCCGTTCCGCGGTCGCCCGCGTGGATTCCCTGCCGGTGTGCACCACCAACAGCACCTCACGCCCGCCCTGCCGCTCGCTCACCGCGGACCACCTGCCACCGCCGCGCGGATCAGCTCCGAACTGTCGCTCTCGGCCAACGCCGGACCCCGACGCAGCCACACGAAGTACTCCACGTTCCCGCTCGGACCCGGCAGCGGACTCGCGACCACGGCACGTAACCCCCAACCCAGTTCGGCGGCGTCGGCGACCACGCCACTGACCGACTCGGCCCGCAGCTCAGGGTCTCGTACCACGCCTCCCGCGCCGACCCGGCGCTTACCAACCTCGAACTGCGGCTTCACCATCGGCAGCAGATCGCCCTGCTGACTCGCGCAGGCGGTCAACGCGGGCAGGACGAGGCCGAGCGAAATGAACGACAGGTCCGCAACGATCAGGTCGACCTGCCCATCGATGTCATCGGGACGAAGGTGTCGAACGTTGAGCCTGTCGCGCACAAGTACGCGCTCGTCGGTCCGCAACCGCCACAGCAGCAACCCACGACCCACATCGGCCGCGACCACCTGGCGGGCACCACGGCGAAGCAACACGTCCGTGAAACCCCCGGTGGAAGCGCCAGCGTCGAGGCACCTGCGGTCCGCCACAAGCAACTCCGGGAAGGACTCCAGCGCACCGAGCAGCTTGCGGGCACCACGCGACGCCCAGTTTTCGTCGGAGCTGTCCTCCCGCACGAGGACGGGGGCGTCGGTTTCCACCGCCGTCGCGGCTTTCCCCGCCACCCCACCTCGCACGGTCACCCGTCCCGCGGCGATCAACTCACCGGCATGTGCGCGCGAGCGAGCCAGGCCACGCCGGACCAACTCAGCGTCCAGCCGCACCCTTCTCGGCACGGTGTTCAGTCCCTGTCGATCGCAGACAGGGCGGCGACCAGCGCGGCATGCGCCGATTCGAACCGCTCGACATGCTCGGTCAACGGCAGGTCGGCAAGCCTGTCCAATCCCGCTAGCGCCCCGTCCATCGCCTGCTGCGGTGATGCGGCCGGAGCGGGCGTCGGCGCCAGTGACCGCGGCTGGACCGTGGAGTGCTGTTGTTCGTGCACGCTCCCACGCTAGCGGATCCTCGCGAGCCACTGCGACAACATGGCCGCACCGCGTCTGTCACAGCCCTGCTAGTCCCAGTTCTGACAGTGCGGACCGGGCGGCCGGACCGTCCGCGTCGACAGCGACGCGGCCACCGTCGCCAACCCACCATGCCGCGCACAGTGCACGCAGCAACGACAGCGACTCACCCTGGCCAGCCACCCGCAGCGTGCCGTCCACCAATCGCACCCGCCAACCGGGATGCTCGGCGATGGCGAGCTCAGCCGCTTCGGCAAGCACACCATCAGGACCAGCGGAAACGTAATCCGGACGCTCGGAAGGGGCAGCCGCGAGCAGATCAGCGGGCGTCGTGACACCGGCGAGCACCAGCAGGCTGTCGAGGCCAGCGGTCACCGCACCCGCGATGTCGGTGTCCAGCCGATCGCCGACCACCAGCGCCCGGCGAGCCCCGGCCGCAGCCAGCGCCTCAACCATCAGCGGCTTGGCCGGTTTCCCCGCGACGATCGGATCGGCCCCGGTGGCGTGGCGCAACGCGGCAACCAGTGAACCGTTGCCAAGCAGCGCACCGCGCTCGGTGGGCAACGTGGGATCGAGGTTGCATGCCACCCACAGTGCTCCCGCGTTGATCGCGATGCCTGCCTCGGCGAGCACCCGCCACCCGATGTCAGGTGAGAAGCCCTGGACCACCCCAGCGACGTGGCCTTCCGCGGTGGCAACCGGCTTCAACCCCACGTCGGCCACCTCGTGTGCGAGCGCATCGGCACCGACGACCAGTATCGCCGAGCCGGGCTCAAGCCTGTCGCCGAGCACCGCCGCGGCCGCCTGCGCGCTGGTGTTCACTTCGGCCGCGTCCGCCGTCAAGCCCATATCCCTGAGTTGCGCGGCGACGGTTTCCGGCGATCTGGAGGCGTTGTTCGTGACGAAGCGGACAGCCACCGAGCGCTGGTGTGCCGCCCTAACCGCGTCCACCGCGCCCGCGACGGCGGAGCCACCTCGGTAGACGGTGCCATCCAGATCCAGCAGCAGCCCGTCGTAGCGATCCAGTATGACGTCGGCGTTCACGCCGCTACGGGTCCTGTGTCGGCGCGGGAACGTCGGCGCTACCGGGGTCGGGACCGAGCGCCGCTGACTCCGCCAACTCGACGGCCCGCTGGCCGGCGTCGGTCTCGCCGTCGGTGTCGGCGTCATCGGCATGCAGGAACCAGCTCACTGCCTCGTCGACACGTCCGACCGCGAGCAGGTTGTCCGCGTAGGCGTAGAACAGCCGCGCGCTCCAGGAATCGCGACGATCGGGATGCAGATCCGGCCCTTGCAGCGAGACCACAGCGGCATCCAATTGACCGAGATCCCTGCGCGCACCGGCCGCCACGATCCGCAGCTCCACCGCGAGTGCCCTCGGCAGGTCCATCGCGCGGGCTTCCCTCGCGAGCTCCAGCGCCCGCTCCGGCCTGTTCATCGCCCGCTCGCAGTCGGCCATGACCGCGAGATGCTCATTGCTGCCGGTCATCCGCCTGACAGCACGCAGCTCACTCAGCGCCTCAGCCCACTCCCCCGCGTGGTAAGCGGTGAGGCCGGCCGCTTCCCGCACCACAGCGACTCGCGCTGCCCGGGCCCTGGCGTAGCGCGCGTGGGTCAGCGCGCGTTCCGGGTCTGTGTCCACCAGCATCCCGGCGGCGGCGAGGTGCTTGCCGACCATCTCGGCGAGCGACTTCGGCAGGCTACCCAGGCCGCGGCGCGCTTCGGTGTCCAGCGCGGTGTAGTCGGCACCCTCGGGCAACTCAGGAGCGGGCTCACGCTCGTGCGGATGCTCCTCGCCTACCGCTGCGGCGGGTTGCCCGGAATCCCGCTTCGAGCCGGCATCACGCCGCAGGCCCTTATCACGCCGTTGCCCCGAGTCACGTCGCTGCGGCCGGCCACCGGTACTCGGGCGGCGTTCCTGCCGCGAACCACCGGGTTTCCGCTCCCCACCGGCCGCTCCCTCATCCCGCCGGGGGCGCTGACTGCTCGTCTCGCCGCCATCCTGCGAACCCTTGCGCTCGGCGGAACGCGGGTCCTTGCCTCGGAAGGGCCGATCCTCGTCCTTACGCGGCCGCTGCTCGCGGCGCCGGTCGTCACGTTGACCGTCGCGCTTGCTCCCCTGCTGACCTTGCCCTCGATAGTTATCTCCCGAACGGCCCTGCTGGCCACCGCCCGAACGGCCACCCCCACCTTGCCGAGGCCGCCCCTGCCCGGCCGGCCGGCCGCCGGAGCGACGGTTCCCGCCGCGGCCGCCCTGCTCGAATCCGGGCACCAATCCTCCTGTCGCCAGTACTACTAGACCTGCGTCAACACCATCTTGCCCTACCGCCTCCCGGCGAGCCCACGTACCCGCGCCGGCAAGCTCGCCCGGACAGCGAAGTGCCGCCAGCACAGCAGAATGCCCCTGTCCGTGTTTCTGTGGACAGGGGCATTCTGAAATGTAGTTCGGCGGCGTCCTACTCTCCCACACCCTCACGAGTGCAGTACCATCGGCGCTGGCAGGCTTAGCT
>JBOHEL010000178.1:0-9091 GCA_050700995.1 Sciscionella sp.
TTCATCTCCGGCATGTTCATGATCGTCGAAGACCAGTACGGCGTCGGTGACTGGATCGACACCGGGGCCGCCAGCGGCACCGTGGAAGCGGTCGGTCTGCGCGTCACCCGCCTGCGCGACACCAGCGGCGCGGTTTGGTATGTGCGCAACGGCGAGATCAGCAGGGTGGGCAATTACAACCAGACCTTCGGGGTCGCGGTACTTGATATCCCGCTCGGCTTCGAAGTGGATGTGGCGCGCGCGTGCGAGCTCATCACACAGGCGGCCACCACGATGTGCGCGCAGGAGCCGCATTCAACTGACGTACTGGAAGCGCCTCGACTATGGGGGGTACAGCAGATCGACATTCAAGCGGTCACGGTGCGGCTGACGGTGAAAACGAAGGCGGGTAGACAGTTCGCGATGCAGCGTGCGCTGCGGGCCGCCGCACTCGAGGCGATCCACTCCGCGGGCTTGCAACCCCCGTTGGGCCGCCTGCTCAACCAGTACGGAGCGGAGTGAGGACAATGGAACCCGTGGCAACGCCGGAAACCTTCTACCATGCGGTCGGCGGCGAGGAGACCTTCCGCCGGATCGTGGCCCGCTTCTATGCCGAAGTAGCGACCGATGAGGTGGTGCGGCCGCTCTACCCGGAGCAGGACCTCGGCCCAGCGGAGGAGCGGCTGCGACAGTTCCTGATGCAGTACTGGGGCGGTCCGCACACCTACTCCGATCGGCGCGGGCATCCGAGGTTGCGGATGCGGCACGTACGGTTCTCTATCGGCCCCATCGAGCGGGACGCCTGGCTGCGCTGTATGCGCGTCGCGGTGGACGAGGAGGGGCCGCCCGAACCGTACCGAACACAATTGTGGGACTACCTGGTGATGGCGGCCCAGTCGCTGGTGAACGCCCCACTCTGAGTGCCGCCGCCCGGGCAGTGTGGACAAATCGGGTAGTTTCCCGCGCACGCGCCCACGGCCACGGCCGAGGATGGCAGGATGAACCATCGTGCGACGATCCGCGAATGTGCAGCCATCGGTCGCCGGGGTGCCCGACTGGTGGCGGGACGCTGTCTTCTATCAGGTATATGTGCGCTCCTTCGCCGACGGCAACGGTGACGGGGTCGGCGACCTTGAGGGTGTGCGGTCCCGGCTGGGATACCTCGAACTGCTCGGGGTTGACGCGCTGTGGCTGACGCCGTTCTACCCGTCTCCGATGGCCGACCACGGCTACGACGTAGCAGACCCTCGCGCCGTCGACCCGATATTCGGTGATCTTGAGGCGTTCGACCAGCTCGTGGCGGACGCGCACGCGCACGGCATCAAGGTGACGATCGACCTCGTACCCAACCACACGAGTTCGGCGCACCCCTGGTTCACGGCCGCAATGCGCGCCGGTCCGGGGACACCGGAACGGGACCGCTACCTTTTCCGCGAGGGCCGTGGCTACGCGGGCTCCGAGCCGCCGAACAACTGGACATCCAGTTTCGGTGGTCCGGCATGGACGCAGGTCGAGGACGGGCAGTGGTACCTGCACCTGTTCTCCCCCGAGCAGCCGGACCTGAACTGGGCGAACCCGCAGGTGCGCGCCGACGCCGAGCGCACGATGAGGTTCTGGCTCGACCGTGGCGTCGACGGCTTCCGCATCGATGTCGCCCATGGCATGGCCAAGCCAGCCGAGCTGCCCGATATGGATCCGCGCGTCGCTGATGCCGCGCCGCTACTCGCTGCCGGTGGCGTGGTAGACCCCCGTTTCGACCACGACGGCGTGCACGACATCCACAGGATGTTCCGCAAGGTGATCGACTGCTACCCGAAGCGGGTGGTTGTCGGCGAGATCTGGGTGCGCGACGACGAACGGTTCGCCCGCTATCTGCGTGAGGACGAGCTGCATCTGGGGTTCAACTTCCGGCTGGCCACGTCCGATTTCGACGCAGACACGGTCAGGACCGCGATCGAACACTCGCTTGCCTCGGTCTCCGAGCTCGACTCCCCTCCCACGTGGACCCTGTCCAACCACGACGTGCCGCGCCAGGTTTCCCGCTACGGGGATGGCAAGCTCGGCGCCGCGCGGGCACGGGCGATGGCCCTGGTCGAGCTGGCGCTGCCGGGGGTGATCTACCTCTACAACGGGGAAGAGCTCGGCCTGCCGGAAGTCCAGCTCCCCGACTGGGCGCTGCTCGATCCGATTTGGGAACGGTCCGGGCACACCAACCGAGGCAGGGACGGCTGCCGGGTGCCGATTCCGTGGGAGGGCGCGCGGCCCGCGTTCGGATTCTCCAGCAACGAACGCACCTGGCTACCGATGCCCAACGAATGGGGGCCGTTGACCGCTGAGGCGCAGCTGGAGGACACCGATTCGATGCTGTCGCTGTATCGGCAGGCGATAGAACTGCGCAAAACCCATCCGGCGTTCTCCGGCAGGGAGCTGGAATGGTATGGCGCACCTCCCGGTTGTTTCGCGTTCCGGCGCAAGAGCGGTGGCCTTTCCTGCGCGCTCAACACCTCGTCCGCGCCGGTCCCGCTGCCGCCAGGGGAGGTACTGCTCGCCTCGGGCCCACTCGCCGATCACCACCTCCCGCCAGAGACCTCAGTCTGGATGGTGTAGCTCCCTCAACGCGGCGTAGAAATCGGCCGAAGTGCTGAACGAGGAGGCCGAGGCCGGGTACGACCCGGCAGCGGGCGAGGTTGTGCCTGCCTCAGAACAGCAGCGGCAGCAGGGCGTGGCGGCGGCGCACCACCGCTCCGAAGCGCGCGTCTATGCGCAGCCATGACTCCGTTGCCGACACCCGAACGGGTCCGGCGTCAGCGGCGAGGAAACCCATGCCGGACAGCGCGAACAGGCAGCGCAGTGGGATCTTGACCTGCAGCCCCTCACCTTCGACTGTGAGCACTTCCTGGTCGAGCAGCGCGGCGGGCGGCGTGCCGTGCGGGCCTGGGTTATCGCGCGCGACCTCGATACCCCGGTCGGCGAGATCGGAGACCACGGCGACCGGAAGGTCCTCCACCAAGCGCCAGCCCGTCACCGGTGGCAACGGCGCGCGCCACAGCAAGTCGCGCGGCGGCCCGGGATCCAGCCGATCGCCCCTCGCCACGGCCAGCGCCGCAAGCAGTTCGTTACCGGACACCGTGACGTCGCCTGGTTCGATGATGCCTTCGACAGTCCTGGTGGCGAGCACGTCGAAGGGAGTCGCCAGCCAGGCGTCGAGCAGATCGGGCCCCCCGGTGCGCGCCTCGCGCTGCCGCAGCCGCACCACGCCGTCACTCTCCAGCCGGACGGCACGCGCAGCGAACGCACCGAGATCATCCCGGTCGACGAGCAGCAGCTCAGACATCGGCGGTCCGGGCGTGCCAACCCGCCAGGAAATCTCGTTCGGCGTCGGTGAGTCGCCGTGGCTTGCCACGTTTCACACTGTAGGGAACCAGCAGTGTCTCCGCCGTCGCAACGACGGCGGCGGCGCTGTCCCGGCCAGCGCGCACGGTGTGGTGCATCGTGAAGGACGCGGCACGCAACTCACGGACCGAAAGCTCGATACGCACGCAGCCGCCGTCGACCACCAACGGGGCGACATAGTCGACGGTGAGCCTGGCTACCACCATCCCCCGCGCCATTCCCTCGACGCCGTACCGCGCGGCCTCGCCGAACAACAAGGCGACCCTGGCCTCCTCAAGCAGCGTCACCGTGCTCGCATGGTTGACATGCCCGAAGGCGTCCATATCCGACCAGCGTGGCCGCACATCGGCTACGAATACGCCCAAGAGGAAATGCCTCCTCGACATGGCAACGGTGATGGTCAGGGTTCGTTCACCCTATCGGGCGGAAAAACCCTGACCATCACCGGTGTCAGCGCGCCATGTCGCGTATCTGACGTGCCGCCACCGATAGCGTGGCGAGGTCGAGCCTGCTGACGTGGCTGATCTCCGCGAGCGCCGACCGCGACCGTGCCAGCCGCGAGGCGTTCGACTCTTCCCACTTGGCGACCTTCTCGTCGGCCGACTCGCTGGGATCGCTGTAGCGCAGCACGTCGAGGGCGATGGCGCGCAATGAGCTGTACAGGTCGTCGCGCAGCGCGAGTCTGGCCAGCGCGTGCCAGCGGTTTCCCCGTTCCAGTGCACTCACCGACGTGAGCATATGGTCGATATCGAGGTGTTCCGACAGTGCGTAATACAGCTCCGCGGTCTCGGTATGGCTGCGCCCGCCCTCCGGTGTCGCGGCCGCGCCGCTCTCATGCTCGGCCAGTTCGGTAACCTCGATCACATCCAGCGCCCCGTAGAGGTCGAGCAGCATGCCGATCCGACGCGCCAGCGCTATCGGCACGCCCTTGTCGATCAGTGCCTCGGTCCGCACCTCGACCGCACGGCGCTGGGCACCACGCAACTGATCGCCCACCCGAGGGACAAGCTCACGCACCTTGGCGGCGAACCGGCTGATCTCCGCACCGACCGCCAGCGGCTGCGGCCGGTTGGAAAGCAGCCACCTGGCCGCCCTGTCGAGCAGCCGCCTGGTCTCCAACACCATGCCGTCCTGCACATCGCTGGGAACAACGTTGTCCAGCGCGGCGATGCTCCGCCATAACTCCGGAAGCTCGAACACCGCGGTGGCCACCGCGAACGCGCGCACCGCGTCGGTCGCGGTAGCGCTCATCTCCTCCGAGAGCCGGAAGGCGTAGGACACGCCACCACCATTGACGACCTCGTTGACCAGCAACGTGGAGATGATCTCGCGGTGCAGCGGGTGGTGTGGGATCGACTCGGCGAACCGGCCGCGTAGCGCGTGCGGGAAATAGTCGGGCAGCCTGCGTGCGAACACCTCCACGTCAGGCAGTTCGGTGTCAAGCAGTTCCTGCTTGAGATCCAGCTTCACATGCGCCAGCACTGTCGCCAGTTCCGGTGAGGTCAACCCCTCCCCAGCCTTGTCGAGGCCGCGGAACGCAGACGCGCTCGGCAGCGCCTCCAGCTCACGATCCAGCCCGGCGCGGAGCTCCAGGTCGGACACCAGCCGACCATGCACCGTCAGCATCTGGCTCGCATGGGCCCGGCTGACGCCGAGCACCGCGTTCTGCTGGATGTTGTCGTCGAGCACGAGCTCGCCGACCTCATCGGTCATCTCCACGAGCAGCTCGTTGCGCTGCTCCCGATCCAGCCTGCCCTCGCTGACCAGGTGGTCGAGCAGGATTTTGATGTTGACCTCGTGGTCGGAGCAGTCCACACCCGCAGAGTTGTCCAGCGCATCCGTATTGATCTTGCCGCCGCTGCGGGCGAACTCGATGCGGCCACGCTGGGTCAGTCCCAGGTTGCCGCCCTCGCCGATCACCTTCACCCGCAGCGCGTCGCCGTCGACGCGAATACCGTCGTTGGCTTTGTCGCCCGCCGCGGAGTGCGGTTCACCGGATGCCTTCACATAAGTGCCGATCCCGCCGTTCCACAGCAGATCGACCGGGGCGAGCAGCATGGCGTGGATGAGCTCGTTCGGTGACAGCTTGGTGGTGGTCTCCGGCAACCCGAGCGCCGCGCGCACTTGCACGGAAAGCGGGATCGACTTCGCAGAGCGCGACCAGATGCCGCCACCTTCGGAGATCAGCGAGCGGTCGTAGTCGTCCCACGAGGAGCGTGGCAGGTCGAAGAGCCGCTGCCGCTCGGCGAACGAGGAAGCGGCATCCGGGTCAGGGTCGACGAAGATGTGCATATGGTTGAACGCGGCCACCAATCGGATGTGCTCAGAGAGCAGCATTCCGTTGCCGAATACATCCCCAGCCATGTCACCGATGCCCGCCACGGTGAAGTTCTTGGTCTGCGTATCGAGACCCAACTCGCGGAAATGTCGTTTGACTGACTCCCACGCACCCTTCGCGGTGATTCCCATGCCTTTGTGGTCGTAACCAACCGAACCACCCGAAGCGAACGCGTCGCTGAGCCAGTACCCGTAGGAGTCGGCGACCTCGTTGGCGATATCGGAGAACGTCGCGGTTCCCTTGTCCGCGGCGACCACAAGGTAGGTGTCGTCGCCGTCGTGACGCACCACGTCCGCAGGCGGCACCGTCCTTCCCGCATCCAGGTTGTCTGTGAGGTCGAGCAGGCCCGAGATGAACATCCGGTAGCAGGCGATACCTTCGCGCTGCGTCGCATCCCGGTCGATCCCGGCGTCACCGGTCGGCGATGGCGGCCGTTTGAGCACGAACCCGCCCTTCGACCCGACCGGCACGATCACGGCGTTCTTCACCGCCTGTGCCTTGACAAGACCGAGGATCTCGGTTCGGAAGTCCTCTCGCCGGTCCGACCAGCGCAGCCCGCCTCGGGCGACGGGGCCAAACCGCAGGTGCACGCCCTCGAATCGGGGCGAGTACACGAAGATCTCGAATCGAGGCTTCGGGTCAGGCAGATCTGGAATCGCACCGGGCTGCAGCTTGAACGCGAGGTACGGGCGGTAGTTGCCCTCGGCGTCTCGAACCTGGTAGTTCGTCCGCAGCGTCGCGGTGATCAAGGTCAACAGGCTGCGCAGGATTCGATCGGCGCTGAGGTTGGTGACCGCGTCGATCATCTCGGTGATCTCGCCGATGAGTACACCCTCGCTGTGGCCCCGGTCGGCATCGGAGAGGTCAAGGCCGAAGCGCACTTCGAACAGCTTGATGAGCGCGGTGGCTACCTCGGTGTGGTCCAGCACCACGTCCTCGATGAAACCCTGGCCGAACACGGCACCCGCCTGGCGCAAGTACTTGACGTAAGCACGCAGCACCGACGCCTGCCGCCAGTCCACACCGGCCCGCAGCACCAACGCGTTGAACCCGTCTACTTCGGCCTCACCCTGCCAGGCCGCGGCGAAGGCATCCTGGAAACGCACCCGCAGCCCGTCGAGGTCCTCCGCATAGCGATCCAACACCGCCTGGTCAATGCGCAAGCCGAAGTCGAAGATCCACCGCTGGGTGCCGGCGTCCAGCCACACCTCGTACGGCCGCTCGTCGACGACCTCGACGCCCATCTCCTGCAGCACCGGCAGTACCTGCGAAAGCGTGACCCGCTGCCCGGCGAGGTAAAGCTTGAAACGCCGCTCCCCTGGCTCCGCGCTGTCCGGAACATAGAACGACATATCGAGGTTGCCGCCAGCGCCGTCCTCCGAGATCAGCCGCAGCCGCCGAAGATCGGCGAGACCCTCCTCCGCTTCGAAGTCCTCCTTGTATGACTGTGGCAGTGCCGCCGCGAGCCGCTGCCCGCGCTCAGTGGCCGACTCCGGACCGTAGTGGGCGTTCTTGTCGCCAGCCGTGCGCTCGGCGAACACCGCGTCCACCATCCGGTCGTCCCAGCTGCGCACCGCCTCGGTCAGCAGCTCCTGCAAGCGCGCCTGATCCGGGCTGGCTGACTCCGACGGCTCGGTGTGCACCATGAAGTGCACCCTTGCCAGTTCCGTCTCCCCGATCCGTGCGCTGTAGTCAAGGTCGGTGCCATGCAACTCTTCCGTCAGCACCCGTTGCATAGCCAGCCGCGAGGTCGTGGTGTACCGGTCGCGGGGCAAGTACACCAGGCAGGAAAAGAAGCGGCGGTACGGGTCGCGGCGCAGGAACAACCGCAGCCTGCGGCGGTCAGCCAGCGCAAGTACTCCGGTGACGATCTCGTATAGCGTGTCGGTGTCGGTGGAGAACAGCTCCGCGCGCGGATAGTTCTGGACCACTTCAAGGATTCGCTGGCCCGAGAACGATTCCATCGGGAAGCCGGCACGGTGAATCACTTCCCGCACCCTTTCCCCGATCACCGGGATGTCCAGCACGTGCTCGTGCAATGCGCTGGAGGTGAGCAGCCCGAGGAAGCGGTGCTCACCGGAGACTTCGCCGTCCTCGTCGAAGATCTTGACGCCGACGTAGTAGGGGTACACCGAGCGGCGCACCGAGGACGGCGCGCTCGCCTGCGTCAGTACCAGCAGCTCCGGTGCCAGCGCTGTGGACGCGCTGTCCGGTCCGGCGGTGAGGCTGCGCGCCGCGAGGCTGTCCTGCCGCAGCACGCCGAGCCCGGATGCCAGCATCGCCCGCAATGCGAGCCGCTCGCCGTCCTCGGCCGCCGCATCGCCCCTGACCAGCTCGTAATGCCGGTAGCCGAGGAACGTGAAATGGCCGGAGGCCAGCCAACGCAACAGGTCGGTTCCGAGGTGGATCTGCGCGGCGGACAACGGGCCGTGGCGATCCTCGGCGGCGGCTTCCAGCTCATCGGCGAGCGCCTGCGCGGTCGCCACCATCTTGTCCGTGTCTTCAACAACCTCACGCACGTCGTTGAGCACCGAGACCAGCCTGGTCTCCAGCTCCCGACCGCGCCCGGCATCGGTGATCAAGTCGATCTCAAGGTGCATCCAGGACTCGACGGACGCGCCGTGCGGCGGCCGGTCCGGATCGGCGTCCGGCAGCACTTCGCGCAGCACGCCGGTCACGTCCCTGCGCACCACGACGATCGGGTGCGCAAGGCGTTGCACCTCGAAGCCCGCCCGGCTCAGCTCGGCGACAACCGAGTCAACCAGATAGGGCATATCGTCCGTGACCACCTGCACCACGGTCGCGGGGCAGCTCCAGCCGTCCTGTTCGACGCTCGGATTGAGCAGCCGCACCGCGGGCCTACCCGGTACCCGCTGTTGCGCCAGCCGGAAGTGCGCCCGCACCGCGCCGACCAAGTTCACCGGTTCGTCGGAGACAACCTCCTCAGGAGGGACATAGCGGTAATAGAGATTCACCAGATCAGCAAGCTCTCCGGCACGGCCTGCCGCAGCGCCGATCAACTCGTCCCTGCGCTGTTCCGGGCTGTGCTCTACCGTGCTGGAATCGCTGACCTGCGTACCGCTCGCAGTCGGGCGGAACGTCGATTCCGTCGTCATATCACCCTGCTCCCCACTCTCCGGCACGCCATTGTGCCGGGACCACAGCTCAGCGTAGATGCCTGCCGTGACGTGCCGCACGCCGTCCGCATGATCAACGGCGGCAAATGCCGAGTGAGCCACAGTTGCGCGACGAGCGAACGCGTCAGCCTGCGGAAAGGCCACGATCGGAGAGCCGCCACTGCACGCCCGGCCTGCTGCCGTCGGCGTGCGCGCCCGCGGATTCGCCCGGCACCACCTGCGTGTCGGTCTCCGGCGACCTCGG